>NZ_JBNCAB010000002.1:0-234497 GCF_049805555.1 Burkholderia sp. DN3021
CGACGCGGCCGCCCGTTCGGGCGGCGGCCGTGACGGCGGGTCAGCCGGTCGTGACAGCGGCGCTGGTGACGCGCTGCCGCCCGTGATCGGCCGCTATGCACGCACGCTCGGCGCGCAGGTGCCGGGCCGGCTCGTGACGAGCGCGAAGAGCTGGCTGTCGCACGCATCGGTCGACCGGCTCGCGGCGATCCTGCCGTGGGGCGCGGCCGACGGCGTCGACAAGGTATCGCCGGTCGACGCGAGCGCGAGTTATCTCGCGCATGTGCGCAACGCGTGGGACGCACGTTTTCCCGATGCGCCGCTCGCGAAGCAGGACGTGATCCTGACGGTGCCCGCGTCGTTCGACGACGGCGCGCGCGCGTTGACGGTCGAGGCCGCGCGGCGCGCGAAGCTGCCGGCGCTGCGGCTGCTGGAAGAGCCGCAGGCCGCGTTCTACGACTGGCTGTACGGCCAGCGCGCGACGTTGCGCGACACGTTCGCCGACGCGCGGCGCGTGCTGATCTGCGACGTCGGCGGCGGCACGACCGACCTCACGCTCGTCGATGTCGCACCGGGCGACGACGGCGAGCCGACCTTTACGCGCGTCGGCGTCGGCAACCACCTGATGCTCGGCGGCGACAACATGGACCTCGCGCTCGCGCGCCTGGTCGAGACGCGGCTGACCGAGCCCGGCACGCGGCTGTCGGCCGCGAGCCTGTCGCAGCTCGTCGAGCGCTGCCGTGCGGCGAAGGAGCGGCTGCTCGGCGACGACGCACCGGCGTCCGTCACCGTCACGCTGCTCGGCGCGGGCAGCAAGCTCGTCGGCGGCGCGCGTTCGGCAGAACTGACACGGCAGGAAGTCGAACAGATCGTCGTCGACGGTTTCTTTCCGCAGGTCGAGGCCGGCGAACTGCCGCGCCGCGCGCGGGCGGCGATCGTCGAATTCGGGTTGCCGTATGCGAGCGACCCGGCCGTCACGCGGCACGTCGCCGCGTTCCTGAACCGTCATGCGGAAGGCCCGCTGCCCGACACGCTGCTGCTCAACGGCGGCGTGTTCCGTGCGGGCGCGCTCGCCGGCCGTCTCGCGCAGACGCTCGGCGCGTGGCGCGGCGCGCCGCTCGACGTGCTGCACAACGCGCATCCGGACGTGGCCGTCGCGCGCGGCGCGGTGGCCTACGGGCTCGCGCGCGCCGGGCATGCGCCGCGCATCGGCGGCGGTTCCGCGCGCAGCTATTTCCTCGTGCTCGACGACGGCGCCGGCGACGCAGCCGCGCGCGGCGTCTGCCTGCTGCCGCGCGGCACGGAAGAGGGCCGCGAGATCCGGCTCGAGGATCGCACCTTCGCGCTGCAGCTCGGGCAGCCGGTGCGTTTCCACCTCGTATCGACGGTGGCCGAGACCGCGTACCGGCCCGGCGATCTGGTCGAACTCGACGGCGGCGATTTCGTGCGGCTGCCGCCGATCGCGACGGTCGTCGAGCGGCAGGCGGGCAGCGATGCGCGCGAAACGCCGGTGAAGCTCACCGCATCGCTGACCGAGGTCGGCACGCTCGAAATGCATTGCATCGCGACCGACGACGCGGCACGCCGCTGGCGGCTCGAATTCCAGTTGCGCGGCGATGCGCCGGCGCAAGGCGGCGACGATGCGCCCGCGCGGCATCCGCGTCTCGACCAGGCCATCGAGCTGATCGAGCGCTCGTTCGGCAGCAAGGCCGCCGACGTTACGCCGAAGGATACGCGCCGGTTGCGCGCGCAACTTGAGCAAGTGCTCGGCCCGCGCGACGAGTGGGACGTCGCGCTCGCGCGCGAACTGTTCGACGCGTTGCTTGCGCGGGCGCGGCGTCGCCGGCGCTCCGCTGATCACGAACGCGCGTGGCTGAATCTCGCCGGTTATTGCCTGCGTCCGGGCTTCGGCCATCCGCTCGACGCGTGGCGCATCGAGCAGCTGTGGCCGCTGTTCGACGACGGGATTCAATACGTGAACGACGCTCAGGTGTGGTCCGAGTGGTGGACGCTGTGGCGGCGCGTGGCCGGCGGCCTCGACGACGATGCGCAGACGCAGGTGCGCGACGCGATCGCATTCCTCGAACCGTCCGACGACAAGCGGCGCAAGCTGCCGTTCGATCCGGGCAAGGTCGGCCCGGCCGACATGACGCGGCTGTCCGCATCGCTCGAACGGCTGCCCGTCGAGCGCAAGATCGAGCTGGCCGAGCGCCTGATCGCGCAATTGCGGAAGCCGGCCGAGCGTGCGCTGTGTGCGTGGGCGCTCGGGCGCATCGGTGCGCGCCGGCCGTTCTACGGCAGCGCGCACAGTGTCGTGCCTGCGGAAGTCGCCAATGGCTGGCTCGACGCGCTGTTCGCGCTCGACTGGAAGCAGGTCGAGCCGGCCGCATTCGCGGCTGCGCAGATTGCCCGGATGACGGGCGACCGTTCGCGCGACCTGCCGGACGATACGCGCGAGGCGGTGATCAAGCGTCTGTCGGCCGCGAATGCGTCGACGGCATGGATCGACATGGTGCGCGAAGCGATCGCATTCGACGAAGCCGACACGGTGCGCGTGTTCGGCGAGACGCTGCCGGCCGGGTTGAAGCTGCTGGCCGGGTGAGCAGCGCGGCGGGCTCCGGTATCGTTCGGATGCCGGAGCATTCCGCGGCGTTGCCGATGCGGGCCGACGCCCGCCGATTCAATGCCCCGTCGAACAAGAAAACGGCTGCCGTTGCATCGCATCGGCAGCCGTTTGCGCTTTGCCAGCTTGTCGGTCAGATCTGCGGCGTCGTCTCGCGTGGCGATGCGGCCGATTCTCCGGCGATCGCATCCGGCGCGGTTGCCCGCCGCGCGAGATGAATCCCCGCGAGCATGCAGCGCACCGACCCGCCGGCCAGTTCGATCGTCGGCACGTCGAGCGGCAGCAGCCGCGCGGAGCGCTCGATCGTCGCGCGCTGGTCGGGTGTGAGGCAATCGAACGCACGCCGCGACAGCGCGAGCACGCGCCCGTTTCTTCCCGACAATTCCAGCGTATTGCCCGCGAAGTTCGCGATCTGCGACTGATCGAGCGCGATCACCGCGCGTCCCGTTTCAGTCAGGCGTTGCGCGATTTCGGTGCGGCGCCGACCATCGGCGATCAGGTCGAGGCCGACCATCGCGAACTCGGTTGCGACGCTCATCATCACGTTCGTGTGATAGATCGGGCGCCCGTCGGCATCGGCCGTATCGAAGCAGATCGGCTCGAAATTGAAGTGCGTGCAGAAGCGTTCGAGCGCGACCGGATCGGCGCGGCGCGAACGCGCGGTGTATGCGATCCGCGCGACGTGGTCGAGCACCATCGCGCCCGTGCCTTCCAGGAATACGTTGTCGTATTCGAGACCCGAATAGTCGATCACGTCCTGCACGCGATACTCGGCCTTCAGCATCTCGACAATGTCCGCACGCCGCTCGCGGCGGCGGTTCGGGCTGTGCATCGGATACAGCGCGACGTGGCCGCCCGGATGCGTCGAGAACCAGTTGTTCGGGAACACGGAATCGGGCGTGTCGCGCTCGCCGTGGTCGTCGAACACGTGCACGTGCACGCCTGCGTCGGCGAGTGTTTGCGCGGCGGCCGTGACTTCGTCGCGCGCGGCGGCGGACACCGACACGGACGTCGGGTCGCCCGCGCTGCCGGCGGCCATGCGCTGGAACGCGTTGTCGGCCGCGGTCTGCGGGTTCGGCAGGAAACGATGCGGCCGGATCATCACGACAGCGGCCGGCGCTTGGATCGATACGAGATTCAAGGAAGGCAGGAGCGAAAGGCAGGGAACCGGGCGGCGCATAGGCCACCCGGCGATGACGGTCAGCGCGCGAATGCGGCGACGGCTTCGGTGACGAATGCCGCGTGACCCTGCGCGATCGCGGCCGGGTCGTCGATCAGCGCGAACAGGTTCTTCGGGTCGACGGCCGGCGGAATCAGCGCGATCTCGACGCCCGCGTTGTGCTGCTGCGCGAGCGCATACAGGTAGCGCAGCGCCGAATAATCCTCGAGCGCGAAGCCGACCGAGTCGAACGCCGTGACTTCGTCCGCGCGTTCGCGGCCGGTCGTTTCGCCCTGCAGCACGCGCCACAGCTCGGTGACGGGGAAGTCGGCCGGCATCTGCTGGATCTCGCCCTCGATGCGCGACTGCGGCTCGAATTCGACGAACACGCGGCCCGCGTGCAGCACGCCCGCTTCGAGCTCGGTCTTGCCGGGGCAATCGCCGCCGACCGCGTTCAGGTGCATGCCGGGCTCGATCATGTCGGCCGTGACGATCGTCGCGTATGCCTTGTCGGCGGTGACGGTCGTTACGATATCGGCGCCGCGCACGGCGTCGGCGGTCGAAGCGGCGCGCACGACGCGCAACGTCGGATACGCGGCGAGGTTTTGCACGAGCTTGTCGGTCGCGAGCGGATCGACGTCGAACACGCGGATTTCGTCGATGCCGAGCAGCGTGTGGAATGCGATCGCCTGGAATTCGCTTTGCGCGCCGTTGCCGATCAGCGCCATCGTGCGCGAGTCGGGCCGCGCGAGCACCTGCGCGGCGAGCACCGACGTGGCGGCCGTGCGCAGCGCGGTCGTCAGCGTGAGTTCCGCGAGCAGCAGCGGGTAGCCGGTATCGACTTCGGCGAGCGCGCCGAATGCCATCACCGTGTGCATCCCGCGTGCGGCGTTGACGGGGTGGCCGTTCACGTACTTGAACGCGAACAGCGACGCATTCGCGACGGGCATCAGCTCGATCACGCCGTCGCGAGAGTGGCACGCGACGCGCGGCGACTTGTCGAAATCGGCCCAGTGCAGGTAATCGGCGCGCAGCGTGTCGACGAGTTCTCGCAGGAACGTCGTGACGCCGGTTTTGGCGACCAGGTGAGCGGTGGCGGGAACGTCGAGGAAGCGAGTCATCGGTCTGTCTCCTGTCGACCCGAGTTGGCGCTTCAGCGCTTACGTCGGATCGAGTTAATGCTTCAGCACTTACTCGGACCCTATGCTTTGCATCGGGTCCCATGCTTTGCAATGTCTTTGCCGGTACGGGTGTCCTGGCATTCCGGTCGACCGGGCGATGCTTCGGCGCGGGCTTGCTGAAAAGCGGCGGCGCGGCGTATTCGGCCGGTCGATGGAGTCATTATTTCCGGGAGTCGAGCCAACAAAAAGACGGCAAAAGTGGCAGATTTATCGATAGACTGGGCAAAATGCCAGCCGATTCCGGCACTTTGACAAGCTCACGCTGGTCGGAATGCGCAGCCTCCGGCACGCTGGCGGCCGGTTCACGCTCAACAGGAAGGCCCGTCCATGATCACGCTCGACGACGTCGACCGGCAGCTCATCGCGCTGCTGCGCGACAACGCGCGACTGCCCGTCGTCGCGCTGGCGAAGGAATTGCGCGTCGCGCGTGCGACCGTGCAGAACCGGCTGACGCGGCTGGAGAAAAACGGCGTGATCGTCGGTTATACGGTGCGGCTCAAGCCGGCGGCCGAACGGCACCGGATCCGCGCGCTGATGTCGATCGCGGTGCAGGGCAATCGCGGCGCGGAAGTGGTGAAGGTGCTGCGCGGGCATCCGAACGTCGCGTCGATCCACAGTACCAACGGGCGCTGGGATCTCGTCGCCGAATTGCATGCCGATTCGCTCGAGCATTTCGATCGCGTGCTCGGCGCGATCCGGTTGATCGACGGGATCGCGAGTACCGAGACGAGTATTTTGTTGTCGACGCACAAGGCGTGACGCGGGCCGGGCCCGCGTCGGGAGGTCGGCATGAATCGACCGCGCGTGACAAGCCGGCGCCTGTCGATTCCCGTCAACCGAACGTGTCGACGCGCGCCCGCCAGTCGCTTCGCGAAAACGACTCCGTCAGAAACTCGACGAACGCGCGCACCTTCGGCGGCGTGAGGCGCGCGTGCGCGTAGTACACGTAGATCGTGCCGGCCGTCGCCGGATAGCGCGTGAGCACGCGCACGAGCCGGCCTTCGTCGAGATACGGCAGCACATGATGCGCGCCGAGCCGCGCGAGCCCCATGCCTGCCACGGCCGCATCGCAGATGGCATCCAGGTCGGTCAGCACGACGCGTCCGTCGATCGGGACCGTCACCGTTTCGCCATTCACCGTGAACGCCCAGTCGCGCACGCGGCCCGTCGTCGCGGAGCGCAACCGGATGCAGTCGTGGCGCGACAGCTCGGCGAGCGTCGCCGGTTCTCCGTGCTTCGCCAGATACGCGGGGGATGCGACCGTCAGCAACCGGATCGGCACCAGCTCGCGCGCGACGACGTTTGCGTCGTCCTCGACGCCCGAGCCGATCGCGGCGTCGAAGCCTTCCTTCACCAGATCGACGTGGCGGTTCTCGAGGCTCCAGTCGAGCCGGAGGTCCGGAAAGCGTTCGAGAAACGCCGGCATCAGCGGCAACACGTACTGGCGCCCGAACCCCGGCGCGATGCTGATGCGCAGCGTGCCGGCGGGACGCGCGTCGCGCTCGGTCAGCGTCGCCATCGCCTGGCTCAGCGCGTTGGCCGCCGCCGACGTTTCGGCGTACAGCCGTTCGCCGGCCTCCGTCAGCGTGAGGCTGCGCGTCGTGCGGCGGAACAGCCGCGTGCCGAGGCTGCGCTCCAGTTTCGCGACATGCTTGCTGACGGCCGCAGGCGTGACGCCCAGCCGGTTGGCCGCCGCGGAGAAGCTGCCGGCTTCCACGGTCCGGAGAAAGCTTTCCAGCACACGCAGATCGTTCATGACGATTCGATCGAAATCGTTGAAATTAATTCGACACATTATGGACTATTCGGCATGAATGAGCGCGACTAGGATGAGGTCCGTCGTGTCGTGTTCCACGGAAAGGCGGCGCATCATCAGCTATCCGTGACGAACGCGAACGGGCGCGGAGCTGCTTGCGCGCCGGCACGGCAGCGATGGCGGCTTCGTATGTCGAGGCGGTCGTCGCGGCCCGGCAATACGGCGCGAATTCCATTTGCGATCAGGAGGCACATCATGTCCCACACCATTCTCGTGACCGGCGCGACCGGGAACATCGGGCGCGAACTCGTCGCGCAACTGAAGGCGGCCGGCGCGCATGTGATCGCCAGCTCGAACAGCGGCAGGGCGGTCGAAGGCGTCGAAACGCGTCGCGCGGATCTCGCCGACGCCGCGAGCCTCGCGCGTGCGTTCCAGGGCATCGACACGCTGTTCCTGCTGCTGCCGCTGCAGGCCGACATGGTGACGCTGGCCGGCAATGCGGTTGCGGCGGCCAGGGCAGCCGGCGTCACGCATATCGTCCGCTCGTCGGGCGCGGGTGCTGACGCCGCGTCGCCGGTCGCGATCGGGCGCGTGCAAGGCGAGATCGACCGGCTCGTGACGGAGTCGGGCATCTCATACACGATCACGCGGCCCAACTGCTTCATGCAGAACTTCGTGACGTACTACGCGGGCATGATTCGCGACGGCGCACTGTATCTGCCGCAGGGCGACGGGAAGGTGTCGTTCGTCGACGTGCGCGACATCGCCGCCGTCAATGCGACGATCCTGCGGCACCCGGCCGACCATGCCGGCCGTATCTACGAACTGACGGGCGGCGAAGCACTGTCGAACGCCGATGTGGCCGCACGGATCGGCACGGCGCGCGGTCGCAAGGTCGAGTACGTGCCGGTGACGGACGATGCAGCGATCGAATCCATGCGCGCCGCGGGTGCCGACGCGTGGTCGATCGATGTGCTGATGAGCCTGAACCGGATGATCGCGGCCGGCCAGGCGGCGGCCGTCAGCGCCGACGTGCAGGCGCTGCTCGGGCGGGCGCCGATCGCGTTCGAGCGGTTCGTTGCGGATTACGTCGATAGCTGGCGCTGAGCGGAGGCGACGCCGCGCAGGTGCGGCGGCCTGCGCGGCGTCACGCGCGATGCGCGTCGGGGGCGCGCGTTCGGCGTCGGCGACGCATCGCATGATCGATGTGTCGGGCGACACCCGGGCAGCGTATGCCGTCGGGTGCGCGTCGCCGAATCAGGCGTCGATTGCCGGCTCCGGAAACACCGGCTCCCCAAGCGTCAGCATCAACCGGTTCGCCCACGCGAAGATCGCGACCGCGTGCGACAGGTCGAGAATGTCCTCCTGCGTCAGCCCTTCGGCTTCAAGCGCGGCGATGTCGTCCGCATCTACCGTATCTGGCCGTTCGGTCAGCGCGATCGCATAACGCACGATCGCGCGTTCGCGTGCCGTCGTGCCGGCCGTCGCCGGATCGTCGAACACCTGCTCGATCGCATCGGTGCGTTTCGCAAGCTGTGCGAAGCGCTGCGCATGCACCGACGCGCAATACACGCACCCATTCACGCGCGACACGGCCGTGCTGGCGAGTTCGCGTTCCGCACGCGACAGTCCGCCGGGGCCGTACATGATCGCGTTGAACACCCCCGGAGCGCTGTCGCAGGATTTCAGGCAGGTGGACGAGCAGCAGGTAGTAGTCGGATGTTTTCGCATGCGGGTGGCTTGCTTCGAGCACCGCAAGCTGATCGCTCGAGCATTTCGATCGCGTGCTCGGCGCGATCCGGTTGATCGATGGCATTGCGAGTACCGAGACGAGTATTTTGTTGTCGACGCGCAAGGCGTGATCGATCGATACGCGCTACGCGTCGCGTGTCACATGTCACATGTCGTCAGGATATTTCCATGAGAATCTCGGTAGTCGAGCTAGATAATCGTTTGCGTTATATTTTGATTCGGATAACGATTCATCAAACCGAACCGAACCGAACCGAACCGAACCGAACCGAACCGAACCGAACCGAAAGAAGGAAGCCGATAAACCATGAAGATGAAACCCGTCCTGACAACTGACGACGTGAAAAAAATCGCCGCCGCATCCGAAGCGTATGCGCTCGCCCGTCAATGGCCAGTGACGATCGCGATCCTCGACGACGGCGGTCATCTGCTGCATCTGCAACGACTCGACGGCGCGGCGCCGAGCTCGGTCGAGATGGCGATCGCGAAAGGGCGAACGGCTTCGCTCGGGCGGCGCGAAAGCAAGGTCTACGAGGACATCGTGATGCAGGGCCGCGTGTCGTTCCTCAGTGCGCCGATGGCGGGCTTTCTCGAGGGCGGCGTGCCGATCGTCGTCGACGGCGAGACGGTCGGCGCGGTCAGCGTGTCGGGCGTCAAATCGCCCGAGGACGCCGAGGTGGCCCGAGCGGGCATCGCGGCGCTCGGGTAGTGCGCGGCCTGCTCGCCACGGCGGGCGTCAGCGTTTGCCGCAGCTGAGCAACGGCGCGATCCGGCGGTCAAGCGACGTGCCGGCCGCGCCGAGATCGAATACGAGGTCGAAGTGATTGCGCTCAGGAATCTCGCCGGCCGCGCACAGCAGTCCACCGCGCGCGAGCCGTCCGACCAGGTTGCGGCTTTGCCGCCGGAATTCGTCGGTTTCATGTTCTCCCCAGCAAACCGTCACAGGCACTGGTGCGCGGAGCGGCCTGTATTGCGGGCTTAGTTCGAACGCGTCGCGCTCGTCGAGCTGCAGCGCATCGTTGATGTAGGTGCCTACGAGCGGGCGCACGTCGTAGATGCCCGATAGCAGGATCGCGCCATCGAATGGCGGCGCGCCGAGCGGGCGCGCGCACCAGTCGAGCGTCAGCAGCATCGCGGCGAGATGCGCGCCCGCCGAACTGCCGGCGATGATGATTCGCGGGGCGGCCATTCGCGGGGCGGGCGGGACGGCCGTGAAACGCCGCAGAGTGACCGCGGCGTCGGCGGCCTGTTCGACGATATGCCGCAGCGTTGCGCGTGGCGCGAGCGTGTAGCCGACCGCCGCATACGCGACGTGCCGGCCGACGAAATCGGTCGCCGGAAACAACGAATCGTCGGGCGACAGTTCCTGCCAGTACCCGCCATGAAAGTAGACGACCAGCACGTCGGCCGCGCAGTCGGCCGGTTCGAACAGCACGATGCGCTGCGCGGCGTCTGCACCGTAGCGCAGGATGATCGGGGGCGCGAGGCAGCGCGTTGCGGCATGACTGCGCACGCGATAGTCGGATAGGATCGCGCGGAAATCCGGCGCTTTCGAGCTCGGCGAGTATTCGCGTGCGCGCTCGGCCGCGTCGAGCCGGCGCCATGCGGGACGAATGCCGTCGGGCAGCGGCGTGGCGGCGGCGGTCATGCGGCGGACAGCACTGACAGGCGATCGTGCAGATCGCGTTCGACGGCGCGCAGGTCGATCTGCTGGAACGTGTCGCATCCGGCCGTGCCGGCGCGCAGGATGTCGGCCTGGATCTTGCCTCGCTCATATGCCAGCGCATACGGCACGTGCTGGAACGTCACCATGCTATAGCGCGGCACGAAGCGTTCCGGATGGCGTTCGGCGAGCCACGCCGACAGTTCGCGTTCGAGCGCGTAGCCGGGCGTCGCGACGCGCGCGCGCATTTCGACGTAGTTCTCGAGCGCCATGGCCTGGATCGCCAGCGCGTTCGGACGCCGTTCGGCTTCGAACGCCGCGAGTGCCGTGGCGCGGTCGTGCGGATGTGCGTCGAGATGGCGCGCGAGCGAGACGGCGTCTTCCAGCGCGCAGTTCATGCCCTGGCCGTGGAACGGCACCATCGCGTGCGCGGCATCGCCGAGCAGAACGGCGTACCCGTGCGCATGCCAGCGCTGCAGGCGCAGCGTACCGAGCGTGCCGACCGGATGCGCGTCGAAATCGGCTTCGAGCGCTGGTAGATGCGGCGACAGGTCGGGGAACACGCGCTCGAACAGTCGGCGCGCGGCGCGGCCGTCGGGCAGGCTCGCGAAGCTCGGCATGTCGCCGTCGCCACGATGGCTGCCGTCGACCGGCAGGAACAGCGTCGTCGTGAAGCTGCCTTCGATGTTCGGCAGCGCAATGCACATGTAGCCGCCGCGCGGCCACAGATGCAGTGCATGCGGCTCGAGACGGAAACCGCCGCCGGACGCGGCAGGAATCTCTAGTTCCTTGTAGCCGTGCGGCTGCCGCTCGCAGTCGATGCCGAGATCGACGGTACGCGCGAGCGCGGCGCGCACGCGCGAGTCCGCGCCGTCGGCACCGATCAGCAGGTCGAAGCGCGCCTGCCGCCCGTCGGTCAGGATCAGCTCGTGCGATCGGCAATCGACGTGCTCGACCGCCGCGCCGTGATGTACGCACGCACCGGCGCGTTCGGCCGCGTCGAGCAGCAGCCGGTTCAGGCGGCCGCGCTGGATCGACCAGATCACGTCCTGCGGGTCGCGGCCGTACGGATGCAGATGCGGGAACGCGCCGGCCACGTGCACCATGCGGCCGCGCATCGCGACCGTATGGCGCATCGCTTCGACGTCGAGCCGCGCGGCGTGCAGTGCATGGATGCCGCGCGCCGCGAGTGCGAGATTGATCGATCGGCCGCCCGAATCGCCATGGCGTCGCGGGTCCGGCCGACGTTCGAATATGTCGACGCGCCAGCCGCGCGCTGCGAGCAGACAGGCGGCGAGCGTGCCGGCGAGGCCCGCGCCCGCGATCGCGATACGGCCGCGCGAAGCGGGCCGGCCGGAAGAAAGGGTATCGGTATCGTACATGTCGATTGCGTCGGATGAGGAACGGGGAGTCAGAGCGCCGTGCGCATCTGCCACAGCTCGGGAAACAGTACGACGTCGAGCGTCCTGCGCAGATAGCTTGTGCCATCGCTGCCACCCGTGCCGCGTCGCAGGCCGATCGTGCGCTCGACGGTGCCGATATGCCGGAAGCGCCACTGGCGGACGCCTTCCTCGAGATCGATCAGGCGTTCGCCAAGGTCGTACAGCGGCCAGTGCGCATCGGCATCGCGATAGACCGCGCACCACGCGGCCTCGACCGACGGGTCGTAGCGGATCGGCGCGGCCGGATCTGTGTCGAGCCGCGCGCGGGAAATCGCGAACCCTGCGCGTGCGAGCGCGCCGACGACCTCGTCATAGAGCGACGGCGCGTGCAGCCGCGTGAGCAATGCGTCGCGTGCGACCGGATGCGCGTCGTGATCGCCGATCAGCGCCGCATTCTTGTTGCCGAGCAGGAATTCGATCTCGCGAAACTGGAACGATTGATGACCCGACGCCGAACCGAGCGCCGGTCGCATTGCGAGAAACTCGACAGGCGTGAGCGTCGCGAGCACGTTCCAGCCGTGCACGAGATGCTCCATCGTCCGCTGCGCACGTGCAACGGTCTTCGATGCCTGAGGCAACTGCGATGCGCGAAGCTGGTCGCACGCGTGCGTCAGCTCGTGCAGCAGCAGCTTCATCCACAGTTCCGACGTCTGATGCTGGATGATGAACAGCATCTCGTCGTGCGTGCCGGACAGCGGCGCCTGGCTGTCGAGCAGGCTATCCAGTTGCAGATAGCCGCTGTAGCGCAGCCCGGGAAGCGGCTTCGCGGCCGCCGCATCGAGCGTGCTCATGAAAGGACATTGCTGCATGGTCGGCTCCTTGGCGGGGCGGGACGTCGCGTCGGCAGGGTTCAGGACCGGCCGCCGGCGACGGCCGGCAGGATCGTGATGGTGTCGCCGTCCGCGACGGCGGCCGACAGCCCGCCCTTGAAGCGGATGTCGTCGTCGTTTACGTAGACATTGACGAAGCGGTGCAGCCGGCCGTCCTGGACGAGTCGCTGCCGCAGGCCCGGATAAGTCGACTCGAGCGAATCGATCACGTCGTCGAGCGTGCTGCCGTGTGCTTCGACAACCTTCAGGGCGCCAGTTAGCGAACGCATGATCGTCGGGATGTTTACGATAGCCATATGTAATCCTTAATATTGTTCATGGTTGAAGTCGAGATGAAGTGCGACGGACGCTATCCGTCGATGCGAACGGGTACTTCGCTTGCAACGCCTTCGAGGATCCGGTAGCAGCGCAGCACCGGCGCGAAGCGCGGGTCGGTCGACACGATCAGGTGATAGGCGTCCGGATGTGCGGCCGCATACGCGATGTCGGTGCGGCTCGGGTGCGCGGCCGATGCCGTGTGCGAGTGATAGATCACGGCGGGCGTTTCGTCACGGGCGTCGAGGTCGCGCCACACGCGCAGTTGTTCGGTTGCGTCGAACGCGAAGAACGTGGCCGACTGCGCGGCATTGCGCATCGGAATCACGCGAGACGGCGCTGCGTCGCCGGGCCCGCCCGCGACGATGCCGCAGCATTCGAGCGGATGCGCGTCGCGCGCGTGGCGAACGATCGCCTCGGCGATGTCGGTCGACAGGATCAGCGTCCGCATCGCGTCAGTATTGCGGCAACGAAGGATCGACGGTGCGAATCCACGACAGGATCCCGCCGTCGAGGTTGCTGACGTCCGCGAAGCCCGCATCGCACATCGCCTGCACGACGTCGCGCGATCGCGCGCCGCCCTTGCAGTACACGACGGTGCGGCGCGTATGGTCGAGTGCGGCCAGCCCGTTTTCGTCCAGCAATTGCCGTTTCGGCATCAGCTTCGCGCCCGGAATGCGCACGAGTTCCCATTCGTTCGGTTCGCGCACGTCGACGAGCTCGACTGGCTGGCCCGCATCGAGGAGCCGCTTGAGCGCGGTCGCGTCGATGGCCGGCACGCGCACGGGTTCCGCCTGCGTTGCGAGCCCGCAGAAGTGCGGGTAGTCGTCGAGTGCGACGATGGGGTGGCGCTGCGGCGCACGCCGCAACGGCAGGAACCGGTAGCGCATGTCGAGCGCGTCATAGACGGCGAGGCGTCCGAGCAGCGAATCGCCGGCGCCCGTGATCAGCTTTACGGCCTCGGTCGCCATGATCGACGCGATCGATGCGCACAGCACGCCGAGCACGCCGCCTTCGGAGCAAGACGGCGCGAGATGCGGCGGCGGGGGTTCCGGATAGAGGTCGCGGTAGTTGAGGCCCGCGCCATCCGGCGCGTCCTCCCAGAACACCGACGCCTGGCCTTCGAACCGGTAGATCGAACCCCATGCGTACGGTTTGCCGGCCAGCACGCAGGCGTCGTTGACGAGGTAGCGCGTCGCGAAATTGTCGGTACCGTCGACAATCAGGTCGTACTGCGAGAACAGCGCGATCGCGTTGTCGTTGTCGAGCCGTTCGTCGTGCAGCCGCACTTCCACGTGTGGATTGAGCGCGACGATCGCGTTGCGCGCGCTTGTCGTCTTCGGCATGCCGACCGTCGACATCTGGTGGATCACCTGCCGCTGCAGGTTCGATACGTCGACGCGGTCGAAGTCGATCACACCGAGCGTGCCGACGCCGGCGGCGGCGAGATAGAGCAGTGCAGGCGAACCGAGCCCGCCCGCGCCGACCACGAGCACGCGGGCGGCCTTCAGGCGTTGCTGGCCGGTCAGGCCGATTTCCGGCAGCAGGATGTGCCGGCTGTAACGGGTCAGCTCGTCGCTGGAGAGCGGCGCAAGCGTCGTGATGAGAGGCGGTAGTTTCATGACGGATCGGCGTAGGGCAGTTGAACGGAAAACGTTGAGGCGGCGCGCTCAGGCGGCGTCGCGGGTGACCGGTTCGGCGAGCACGTGTGCGAGTGCATCCTTCAGCGCGTCCATTTCGTCGCACGCGCCGATCGTGATGCGCATCCAGTTCGGCATGTCGGGCCAACTGCGGCCGACATGGATGCCGCGCTTGGCGAGTGCCGCGATCACGGGCGACCCCGCTCGACCGAGATCGACCATTACGCAGTTCGAGCGCGATGGCAGACATGCCAGCCCGCGTTCGGCGAACCAGCCGATCAGGTCGTCGCGGCCGGCCGCCGTGTGCGCCTTGCGCGCGCCGAGCCGGTCGCGCAGCGCGAGACTGGCAAGTGCCGCGGCGGCGGCGGGCACGGGCACGTCGTGCGGGGGCATCGTATGGATGTGCGCGATCGCATCGGGTTGTGCGATCGCATAGCCGAGCCTCAGGCCGGCCATCCCGTAGATCTTCGAGAACGTGCGCGCGACGATCAGTCCCGGGTCGGTGCGCACCGCGTCGATCATCGACGGCTCGTCGCTGTATTCGACGTAGGCCTCGTCGACAAGCACCGTCGTGCCGGGCCATCGATCGCTCAGCAGGCGTCGCAGCGCATGGTGCGGCGTCACAGTGCCGGTCGGGTTGTTCGGGTTGGCGACGTAGATCAGCCCGCACGGTGCGGCTTCGCACATTGCGGCGATGTCGTGCGCACCGTCCGCGCGGAGCGGCACGCGGTGCACAGGGCGGTTCGCGAGCCGCGCGGCCTGTTCGCACACCGGATAGCCGGGGCTGGCGAGCACGAGCGGCGCATCGGGCGTGGTGAACGCGAGCGTCGCGTAATGCAATGCGCGGTTCGAGCCCGGATACAGCGACACCCAGCCGGCCGGCACATCGTGCGCGCCGGCGATCGCGTCGCGCAGCCGCTCGACGAGCGGAAACTGGTAGCGTCCTGCCTGGGCGAGCGCGTGTGCGGCGGCGGCTTCGGCTTCGTCGAACGGACCGAACGGCGACTCGTTGAGGTTCAGGAAGATCTCGCGCCGGCCGGCGGCGCGGGCAGACGTGGCGTGCGGTTCAGTCATGGCTGGCACATTCGGCGGATCGGGTAAGGGCTCGGCAGGATCGATTGCCGAGTACGGATTTCGGCGTGCGCCCGAAAAAGCGCGTGAATGCGGCGCTCAGGTTGCTCGGGTGCTGGTAGCCGACGCGGTAGGCCGTTTCCGCGACCTGGTGGCCGGCCTCGAGCAATTCCTGCGCGCGCTGCATCCGCAGTTCCAGCAAGTGTTGCGCGGGGCTCGTGCCGTAGGCCTGCCGGAAGCACTCCTTCAGCTTGTATTCGCTGATGCCGAGCGCGGCCGACAGGTATGCGTTGTTGAGCGGCTTGTCGAGGTGCGCGCGCATGAACGCCTCGACATGTGCGAGCTTGTCGAGGTCGCGCGCGCCGAGTCGGCCGCCGCGCACCGGCTCCGGCGCGATAGTGCGCAACTGGTCGGCCAACAGGCTCAGCGCGTGGATGCGTAGGCTGAGGCCGTCCTGCTGCTGCAGGTCCGTGCTCCGGAAGAAGCGCAGGTGCGGGCTAGTGCCGTTTGCCGCGAAGGCGACCTGCCGGAATCCTTCGAAGTGCCCGAGCGCCGGGCCGAGCAGTTCGCGGCTGCGCTCCTCGCCGACGAAGTTCGTCAGCGTACTTTCCGATACGACGAGCCGAAGCTGGCGCACGAGCCGGCTTGCCGCATAGCGGCGCTCGCCGCCGCCGCTGCGGAAGACCGACACTGTCGTATGGCCGGCCGAGAACGTCAGGCGCTCGCCGCGCCAGTCGCGAAACTCCGATTCGCCGTCGAGCCCGATCGCAACGACGAGCTGGCGCTCGACGCCGTCGTGGCTGCATGCCTCGGTCAGCGCACGTTCGGACAGCACGCTCGAGCGCACGACCGAGAAGCCGGGCTCGCAATTCAGGCGCTCGACCGCGTAGTTGCCGCCTTCCGCATTACCGCGTGAGACGGTCCAGGTATGACTCGGGGCGACGTCTATTGCGGACGCGCCGGGTACTGTCAGTGCGTGCATACGAACAACTCCTCTCAGGTTCTTCACGGCAGACCGGGCGGCTCGGACGTGTCCCACGCATCGAAAGACTAGCCACAAAGGTTTTGGGATGGAACGGCTTCACCCGGCCCGCATATGAAATTCGCCGATATCCATATGAAATGAGAATGATTCGCATTATTAGTCACAATATCATTGTGGCTGATGACCAGCAACCGTGCCCGGCGGCTCGAGAGCGGTTCTGACGCGTGCCCCGACAGGGAAGGCCGCCAGTGACCGATGCGATGAGCGGCGGGGCGCTTTCGCGGCCTTTGGGGCCGGGATCACCGCCATGCCCATGACCGAAGTCGATAGAAAACCCGTGCAGATCGCGCCGACGCCGCTGGACGGCTTACGGCTGGACCTGCGGTCCGCGCCGCCCGGTTTCACGCCAGCATTGCGCGCGCTGCATCGTCGGATGACGGCCCTCGGCGTCCGGGCGGCGCCGCTGCCATCGTCGTGGTCGCGCGACCCGGGCGACCACGACGCGATTCATGCGCGGCTCGGCGATGGAGCGGGCGCGCGTGTCGATGTGACTTTGTGCGGCTGGCCGTCGGCCGACCATCCGGTGTCGGATGCGCTGCTGCAGGCGGCGACCGGGATCACGGGCTGGCATGCGCGCGCCGAAAACGCGTGGCGGCCGCTCGGCATCGACTATGTATCGACGCTCGGTGCGTCGCTGGTGTCGGCCGCGGCGCTTGCAGCGCTGGCCGGTCAGCGTCGCGACAACGGCGCGGGTCACGCCGCGCTGACGCTGTGCCTCGCCGACGCCGCGCTGTTCGCGATGGCGCAATACCTGGCCATGGATCACGCAGGACAGCCTGTGCAGGCTCCGCGCGATCCGGGCGACCGTCCACCGCCGTTCGAGAGCGGCGACGGCGTGCGTTTCGAACTCGAGGCGCTCGACCCCGACGCATGGGAGCGCTTCTGGCAGCGCACGTCGGCCGCGGCCGACGACATCGCGGCCGGCTGGCGTCCGTTCATGCTGCGCTACACGCAGGCACGCGCACCGTTGCCGGCCGGGCTGTTTCGCGCGGCCGGTGGACTGGGCTTCACGACGTTGCGGGCGATCGCGCGCGAGACGGGCGCATATGTGAGCGCGGTACGCGCTGCGGCCGTCGCGTCGCGCGACGATGCACGCTGGTGCGCGGGCGGGCCGTGGCGGTTCGATCCGGCCGGGAACGGGGGCGCCGTGCCCGGCGCGGGGCGCGTCGATCCTGCGCGGCCGCTGGCTGGCGTCACCGTGCTCGAAGCATGCCGGCTGATCCAGGGGCCGCTCGCGGGTCATGTGCTGCGCATGCTGGGCGCGCGCGTGATCAAGATCGAGCAGCCCGGCGGCGATCCGATGCGTGCGATGCCGCCACTCGCAGGCGGCGTGTCCGCGCACTTCGACGCCATCAATCGCGACAAGGAATGCATCGAGCTCGACCTGCGCACGCGCGCCGGACGCGACCGCGTGCTTGACCTCGCGCGCGACGCGGATGTGTTCCTGCATAACTGGGCGCCCGGCCGCGCCGAACGTCTCGCATTGACGGCCGCCGATTTCGCGCGCGTCGCGCCGGAGCTCGTCCATGCGTCCGCGTCGGGCGCGGGCCGCGTGCCGGGCCCCGACGATCCGGTCGGTACCGACTTCATGGTGCAGGCGCATAGCGGGCTCGCATCGCTGATCGGCGGCCGGCACGGGCGCGGCGGCGCGCTGCTGACACTCGTCGACGTGCTGGGCGGCGTCGCGGCGGCCGAGGGAGTGGCCGCCGCCCTGTACGCGCGCGCTGTCGACGGTCGCGCGCGCTCTCTCGATTCCGCGATGACGGGCGCGGCGGCACTGCTCGTCGCGGACGCGAATGATCCGGTCTCCCGACCCGCATGCACCGACCTGCTGATCTCCGCGCTCGGCCTGCCGGCCGCGTATCCGGCGCGCGACGGCCGCGTGATGCTTGACGCGCCGTCGGGCGAGCGCGGCGCGACCCGGCTCGCGACGCTGTGCGGCGCAACCGCCGGCGCCGAGCTGCCGCCCGACGCGCGTGCCCGCCTCGTTGCCGCGCTTGCCTCGCACGACGCCGCTTACTGGCAGCTCGAGCTGGTCGCGCACGGCGTGCCGGCCGTCGCGATCGCATGCGACGCGGCCGGCGTGGCGGCTCATCCGCTCCTGGCGGACAGCGTGCGGCGCGACGCCGACCGCCTGTCCGTCGCCTGTCCCTTCACCTTCACCCACTGAGACGCATCGATGACATTCGACCTAACGCTTTCTGCCTCCCGGACGCTCGGCGCACACGAGGATGCCGGCGGCATCCTCGATCACGTTCCGGCCGCGTTGCGGCGCGTCTGGGCCGACGCCGGCATCTACGAGGGGCGCGACCTGTTCATGTCGTTCTCGGGCTTTGCCGACGCGCATCCGCTCTCGCTCGCAGTCTCCGACGGCGGGATTGCGCTTACCTACGCGCAACTGCGCGTGAGAAGCCTCGGGCTCGCGGCCGCGCTGCACGAGTGCGGCGTGCGCACGGGCGATGTCGTCGCCGTGAATTTGCCGAACGGCTGGCGCGCATGCGCGGCCGATCTGGCCGCCGCCGCGCTCGGTGCGATCGTGTTGCCCTATCCGGTCGGCCGCAAGCGGCACGAGAGCCGCGCGCTGCTCGCGAAATCCGGCGCGAAGGTGCTGATCTGCCAGCGGCGGGTGGGCGACATCGACTATGCGGCGCTGATCGACGGGCTGCATGACGAACTGCCGATGCTCGAGCGTGTGTTCGTGCTCGGCGCGCGCTATCTCGACTGGCCGGACCTCGACCGCTGCTGGGAACGCGATCCGTATCCGTATCGCGCCGGCATGCTCGATCCGGACGGCCCAGTGCGGCTGATCGCGTCGTCGGGTTCGGAAGCGGAGCCGAAGCTCGTCGCGTATTCGCACAACGGGCTGATCGGCGGGCAGGCGTCGTACCTGAAGAGTCTCGGCGCCGATGTATCGATGATGCGCGCGATGTTCTGCGTATCGCTCGCGTCGCCATTCGGGTCGCTCAGCACGTCGTGCGCGCTGGCGGCGCTGGGGGGCGCGCTGGTCAATCTCGAGCGGTTCGAGCCGACCGCCGTGCTACTCGCGATCGCGGCGCTGCGCGTCACGCATCTGTTCGCAGGGCCGAACATGGTCGACATGCTGCTCGAGAGTCCGTTGCTCGCCGACGACGCAGGCAACGCGCCCGACCTGTCGTCGCTGAAGGCGATCGTCAGCGGCGGCTCGGCACTCAGCGCGCAGACCGCACAGCGCGTGCGCGACGTGATCGGCTGCGCGCTGATCCAGTCGTACGGCTCGGCCGACGGCGTCGCTTGCCATACCGCGCTCGACGACGATTTCGACACGATCGTCGCCACGGTCGGCCGGCCCGATCCGGCGGTTGTCACGGTGCGGATCGTCGACGATGCAGGCAACGACGTCGAGATTGGCGCGGATGGCGAGATCTGGGCGCGCGGACCGATGACGCCGCTCGGCTACTTCGGTGCGCCCGAGCTGAACGAACGGAATCTCGCGCCGGGCGGCTGGGTGCGCCTGGGCGATCGCGGGCGGCTCGATGCGGCCGGCTACCTGCATATCATCGGCCGTCGCGCGGACACCGTGCTGCGTAACGGCGTGAAGATCAATCTCGTCGAGATCGAGATGCTGCTGCACGGGCACCCCGATGTCGCTGACGTGGCCGTCGTGCAGGCAACGACCGATGGCTGCGCGGCACGGCTGTGCGCGTGCGTGGTGCCGCGCGCGGAGCGGCAGGCGCCGACGCTCGACGCGATCAACCGTCATCTCCTCGACGTGGCCGGAGTCGAGCGCTGCAAGCTAGTCGACTCGGTGGTGCCGTGTCTGCGGCTGCCGCTCGCGCCGTCGGGCAAGGTCGATCGTGCGACGCTCGCGCGCGAGGCCGCGACTGCGCAGGCCGCGCTCGCGACGTGCCTGCCTGGCGCGCCCTCCACGCTGTCGGCCGCACCGATCCTCGATCTGCTGATGGGTGTCGAGCGCGCTGGCGTGCTGCGCGCGGCGATCGAGCTGCGCGTGTTCGACCGGCTTGCCGACGGGCCGCGCGGCGCGGGCGAACTGGCCTGCGCGGTGGGGGCGAGTGCGCGCGGGATGCGCATCCTGCTCGACGCGCTCGCGGGGCTTGCGCTCGTCGAGCATGACGCCGCGCACGCCCGCTACCGGCTGAACCCGACGTCGCAGCGCTTTCTCGTGTCCGCGTCGCCGTATTACGTCGGTGGCCTGTCGGGCGTCTATACGGCCGACCTGATGTGGGACACGTTCCGGCATTTCAAGGACGCGGTCATTGCGGGTGGCAGCGTGCTGCCGTCGAGTCTCGAGGCGGCCGACCATCCGTACTGGCAGTCGTTCGCGGTCGGCATCGCGAACACGAGCCGCCGCACTGCGCGGCGCGTCGCGGATCTGCTTGCGCCGTGGGCGGCGTCGCGTTCGTCGATCGCTGTGCTCGATCTTGGCTGCAGCAACGGCATCTACGGCTTCACGTTCGCACAGTCACAGCCGAAATCGACCGTCTGCGGCGTCGACTGGCCGTCGATTCGCGACACATGTGCGGATACCGCGCGCGAGTTCGGTGTCGATGCCCGCGCGCGATTCATCGGCGGGAATCTGTTCGACGTGGAGATTCCCGGCCAGTACGACCTCGTGATCCTGAGCCAGATCCTTCATCACTTCGACGAGGACGCGTGCCGTCGCCTGCTCGGGCGCGCCTGCGACCGTCTCGCGCCGGGCGGGCGGATCGCGGTCTGCGATTTCATGATCTCGGACGCGCCGGCCGCGAGCGAACCCGTGCCGCGCCTGTTCGCCGCGCAGATGCTCGGGCTCACGCAGGCCGGCGACTGCTACCCGGTCAGGACGGTCAACGCGATGCTTGCGGAACAGGGGCTCGTCGACATCGTCGCGACACCGCTGAAGGGCGTGCCCGTGCACTGCGTGACGGGCGATCGCGCGTCCGCGCGTTAAACGCAACGCGCGGACGGAAATGTGGTGCGGCGCTGTCGCATCGATCAGGTGTCCGGATGAAAGGAGAAAATCAGATGCAACGTCAGCTGTGGCGGCTCGCCGGAGTCGTCTATACCGATATCGCCACTAGCGTCGCGATCGGGCTCGTCGTGACCGCGTGCTACGCGGGACAGGCGTTATGCGTGGCGCTCGGGATCGCGGCCGTGTTGTCGGGCGCGCCGCCGTCCGGCGTATTCGGATGGGCGTTCGGCTTCACGGCGCTCGCGCTGGCGCGAATCGCGCTGATGTGGGCCGGCGAGGTCGCCGCGCTGCGCACCGCGAGCCGCACCAAGGCGCGGCTGCGCGCGCAACTGCTCCCGCAGGCGCTCGCGCTTGGCGCGGCAGGCGGCGCGGCGCGCACCGCCGAACTGCAGCACGCGATAGTCGGCGGCGTCGAGGCGCTCGAAACGTACTACGGGCGCTACATTCCGGCCGTCTGTATCGCTCTCGTCGGTTGTACGGGCGTGATCGGCCTGGTCGCGTGGATCGATCCGCTGTCGGCGGGCGTGCTCTCGGCCTGCGTGCTGGCCGTGCCTGTGATCGATCGCGTATGGCTGCGGCTGCGCCGACCGAAGGCGTCGGGGCTGATGGCGTCGATGGGGCGCTTCGGCGCGACGATGCTCGACAGCCTGCAGGGCATCGCGACGCTGAAGGCGTTCGATGCGGCCGGCTCCCGTCGCGCGTCGCTCGTCGCGGCGGCGGCAGGGTTGCGGCGCGAGGCGATGGGCATCCTGTACGCGACGCTGATGCGCAACGGCGTGACGGGCCTGTTCGGGCTCGGCTGCGTCGCGGTCGTCGCGGCGCTCAACGCGTCGCGCGCGGCGTCTGGCGTGCTGCCCGCGACGTCCGCGCTGATCACGCTGTTTCTTGCGCGTGAGGCGTTCCGGCCGGTCGACCGGCTCGACAAGACGTTCCACATCGCGTGGGGCGCCGCGAGCGCGGCCGGGCCGATTGCCGCGTTGCTCGACGCCGAGCCGCCGGTGCGCGAGCCTGTATCCCCGCGCGCGCCGGGCAAGCACGCCGATGTCGCGTTCGACGATGTGACGTTCGCCTGGCCGGACAGCGACCGGCCCGCGCTCGAGCACGTGTCGCTCGCGATCGGCGAACGTGAGTTCGTCGGGGTCGTCGGTCCGTCCGGCGCGGGCAAGTCGACGCTGGGCGCGCTGCTGATGCGGATGGCCGATCCGCAGCACGGCGCCGTGCGGATCGGCGGCGTCGACCTGCGCGACCTGCCGCTCGCGGCGATACGAGCGAAGGTCAGCGCGGTGTTCCAGGACATCGTGCTGTTCGACGGCAGCATCGAGGACAACCTGCGGTTCGCGCGGCCCGACGCCGATGCGGACGCGATTCGCGACGCGGCGCGCGTCGCGCATGTCCACGATTTCATCGAAGGATTGCCGCACGGCTATGCGACACCTGTCGGCGAGCGCGGCGCACAACTATCGGGCGGCCAGCGCCAGCGGCTCGCGATTGCCCGTGCATGGCTGAAGGGCGCGCCGATCCTGCTGCTCGACGAAGCGACGTCGAACGTCGATCCGTCGAGCGAGCACGCGATCCAGGGGGCGATCGAAGCGTTCGCAGGACAGCGGGCGCTCGTCGTGATCGCACATCGTCTCGCGACGGTGCGGCACGCGGACCGGATCGTCGTCGTCGACGGCGGGCGAATCGCCGAGGAGGGCGATCATGACACGTTGATGGCGCGCGGCGGATTGTATGCGCGCCTGTTGGCCGCGCAGCATGCGCACGCCGGTGCGTCGCAGGAGGAAATCGCATGAGCATAACCACGACGACCGCGCCGGACCGCGATGGCGCAACACGCCCGCGTGACGGCGCGCCGCCCGTGCGCAGCGGCTGGGCGGGACTGATGCAGCTCGCGCGCGGCCAGGAGCGGCTGATGATGCTGACGATCGTCGCGACCGTGCTCGCGCAGGGCGGGATGGTCGCGACGTTCACGATCTGCGCGTGGCTGATCGGCATGGCGATCACCGGCGCAAGCGCCGCGCAATGGCTGCCCGGCGCATGGGCGCTCGCCGCGGCGGTGGCCGCCGGCGCGGGCGGGCGCTGGTGGCAGGCGCACGTGTCGCACGAATTCGCGTTCGCGCTGATCGAGACGATGCAGATCGGCATCTACGACGGCCTCGAACGCGCGGCGCCCGGCTACGTGGCCGGGCGCCGCACCGGCGAGCTCGCGGCGGTCGCGACGCGCGACGCGCACGCGATGGAGCATTTCTTCGCGCACACGCTCGCCGACGCGATCGCGGCCGGCATCGTCCCGCTGCTGGCGCTCGTCGCGCTCGCATTCGTGCAGCCATGGCTGATGCTCGCGCTGCTGCCGTTCCTGCCGCTGCTCGCGTCGGTGCCGTTCTGGCTCGGAGATCGCGCGCACCGGCAGGGCCGCAGGCTTGCGGAGGCTGCCGCGAAGCTCGACGCGGACGTGATCGAAGGCATCCAGGGCAGAAAGGAGATCGCGTTGTTCGGCCAGGCGCGCGCATGGCTCGACCGCATCGCGGCGCGCGTGCGCGCGATGGAGGACGAGCAGCGCCGGTACGGCACGCGTGCCGGGCTCGAGCAGACAGCCATCGAGCTGCTGCAGGCCGGTGCGCTGCTCGCCGCGTTGCTGACGGGGGCCGTGCTCGTGCAGCACGGCCTGCTGGCGGTCGCATGGTTGCCGTGCGCAGTCGTGCTGGTCGGTGCCGCGCTGATTCCGCTCGCCGAAGTCGCGCAGGCCGCGCGCAAGCTCGGCGAACTGAAGGCGGGCGCCGAGCGGATTCTCGCGATCCAGCGGCAGCCCGCGCAGATCGCCGACGACGGTACCGCGGAGCCGGCCGATGCAACGGTGCGCTTCGAGCAGGCAGGCTTCGCATACGACGACACGCGCGTGCCGGCATTGCGCGGCGTCGATTTCGACGTGAAGCCGGCCGAGACCGTCGCGCTCGTCGGCGCGTCGGGCGCGGGCAAGAGCACGTGCGTGAGCTTGCTGCTGCGCTTCAGGGACGTGCAGTCTGGGCGCGTGACGGTCGGCGGCGTCGACGTGCGCGACATGCCGGTCGCGCGGCTGCGGCAATGCGTGTCGGTGGTGCCGCAGGACGTCTATCTGTTCGACGACACGATCGCCAACAACATCCGGCTCGGCCGGCCCGATGCGAGCGACGCGGCGGTGGAGCAGGCCGCGCGCGATGCGCAGGCGCACGACTTCATCGCTGCGCTGCCGGACGGCTATGGCACGCGCTGCGGCGAGCGCGGCGCACGGCTGTCGGGCGGCCAGCGGCAGCGGATCGCGATCGCGCGCGCGTTGTTGCGCGACAGCCCGGTGCTCGTGCTCGACGAGGCGTCGTCGAGTCTCGACACCGAAAGCGAGCGCGCGTTCCACGAGGCGCTTGCCCGGCTGCGCCGGCAGCGCACGGTGCTGATGATCGCGCACCGCCCGTCGACGATCCGGCAGGCCGACCGTATCGTCGTGCTCGACGAGGGGCGCGTGGTCGAGCAGGGCCCGCATGCCGAACTCGTCGCGCGCGGCGGGCGCTACGCGCGCCTGATCGCGCGCGATGCGGGGCATGCATGACCGCAGCCGTTCACTCCAACCACCATCACCACGCTTCACGAGGCCCGCGACGAGGCCGCCAACGGCCCGTCGCGATCGGAGCACCAGCAGAGGAAGGCTGCATGAGACATCGTTACCGTCGTACCGCCACGGAGAACCGGGCGGCATCGCGTGCTGCGCGATCGAATCGGTTCACCGTTCAATCCATCGTTGCGTCGTGGGACGTCGTGCATGCCCGCGCCTGTCACCCGGGCCGGTCGATCGCGCCGCTGTCGCTCGCGCTGGCCGCTGCTTTGGCGTGGCCGATGCTTGCCCATGCGGCCGGCGATGCGGCGTCGGCGCCCGCTGCGCCGGCCGATCCGGCTGCCGGCACGCAGCTCGAAGCCGTGACCGTCACCGCGCGGCGCCACAGCGAGTCGCAGCAGAAAGTGCCGGTCAGCGTGACGGCCGTGAGCGGCGCCGATCTCGCGGTCGATGCCGCGCCGTCGGCCGGCAACGCGGGCCTCGCGCGCTCGGTGCCGAACCTCGCGTTCGCCGATATCGGCGCGACCTATGCGAACGTGTTCAGCATCCGCGGCGTCGGTTCGTTCATGCCGCTCGCGGCCGACGACGAATCGGTCGTGATGTACGTCAACGACGTGCCGCGCGCGACGACGGGCGCGCCGCCGACCTTCATGGACGTCGATCGCGTCGAAGTGCTGCGCGGTCCGCAGGGCACGCTGTTCGGCCGCAACACGCAGGGCGGCGCGATCAACGTGATAACGAAGCCGCCGACCTTCAGGCGCGCGTTCTCGGCCACGGCGGAAGCCGGCACGCACGGTCGCTGGCTCGGCGAGGTGATCGGCAACGGGCCCGTGTCGGACGACGTCGCCGCACGTGTCGCGGTGCGGATGTCGAACCTCAACGGCAACGTTCCGAACCTCGCGACGGGCGGCACCGATGGCCGCGTGAAGGTCGGCGCCGCGCGCGGCACCGTGCTGTGGGTGCCGGACGACCGCACGTCGGTCACGGTATCGGGGTTCGTCGACCAGACCGAAACGACCGCGCCGCGCTTCGTGCTGATGCAGAACCCGGATTTCCCGCAGGTCGAACTGAACCCGTCCACGTACGGCCGCTGGCGCGACGCGGGCGGCAGCGTGCGGGTAGACCGCGATTTCGACCGTTTCAGGCTGATGTCGCTGACGAGCTACCAGGATTCGCGCAACGTGCAGCAGTTCGACCTGACCGACGGGCTCATATACTCGGCGCTGTCGAAGCGTCCCGCGAGCATGTTCAACGTGCCGGGCGCGGACCGTACCGAGATGCGCTTCGGCGAATCGACGTTCCAGCAGGAAGTGCGGCTGAATTCGCGCGACGACAGCCTGGTGATGTGGACGGCCGGGCTCAACTATTTCCATTCGCGCTTCACGAACGACACGACGGCCGTTGCCTCGCCTGTCGCGTTCAACTTCGTGACGACGCAGAACGGCCAGCAGCACAACCGCATCGATACCGACAGCGTGTCGCTGTTCGGCGAGGCGAGCTGGCTGTTGACGACGCGGCTGAAGGCGATCACGGGGTTGCGCGCGACCTACGAGCGCAAGGACGCGCGCTACGCGTTCGACGGCAACGGCAACCCGAGGGTCGTGAGCCGGTTCCGCCAGGACGACAGCCTGAGCGACACGTTCGTCACCGGGCGCACGGGCCTGACGTTCGACTGGACCGACACGCTGATGACCTATGCGACCGTGTCGCGCGGTGAAGCGTCGGCCGGCTATCCGGCCGTCACGGTGAACGGGCCGCAGGGCCGGCGCGAGTCGTCGTTTCCGGCGTCGACGAGCTGGACCTACGAACTCGGCTTCAAGTCGCTGTGGCTCGACCGGCGGCTCAGCGTCGACGGCTCGCTGTTCTACAACGACGTGAAGAACGGCCATCTCGTCGCGTTCTTCCCGTCGAGCGGGCTGTTCATGCCCGCGTCGCTCGACTACCGGACCTATGGCGCGGAACTCGAACTCGGCGCGAAGGTGTTGCGCTACCTGCGGCTGACCGCTGGACTCGGCTATACACAGGGGGAATTGCGGTCCGTGCCGGCCGGCGACGTCACGGGCGCGCAATCGGGCAACCGGCTGCCGAACGTGCCGCGCATGACGGGCAATCTCGGTGCGCACGGCGAGTTGCCGGGCGGGATGGTCGGCCTGCCGGGGCGCTTCAATGCGGACGCGTCGTGGCAATACGTCGGCTGGCGCACGGTCGATGTGCGCAACAGCTTCAATCTTGCCGCGTATAGCGTGGTCAACCTGCGCGTTGGCTGGACGTACCGGAACTGGACGCTGTACGGGTTCGCGGAGAACCTGTTCGACCGCCGCTATGTCGTCGCGGGGCAGAGCTGGGCGCCGGGCGTCGGCTCGGTGCGCGTGGGCCAGCCGCGCGTCGTCGGCATCGGCCTTACCACGCAGCTTTGAAGGGGGCACCGATGAGCGAACCACTTCGTCTTGCCGGCGATCGACCGCCGGCCGTCGCGCCGTCGCCGGGCATTGCGCGCGTGCTGACGGTCGTCGCGATCCTCTATGTGGCGATCGGCTGCGTGCTCGGCTTCGTGCAGGGCGGCCTCGCGCCGATCCTGCGCACGCAGGGCGTGACGCTTGCGTCGCTGCAGTGGGTCTATGCGCTGTACCTGCCGTTCGGCGTCGCGTTCCTGTGGGCGCCGTGGCTGGATGCGCGAAGGCTGCGCTGGCTCGGGCATCGCACCGGCTGGATCGTCGCGGCGCAACTCGTCGCGGTCGCGGCAACGCTCGGCATCGCGATGCAGCCGGACGCGCCCGTCGCGTGGTTGTTCGCGCTTGGTTTCGTGGCCACGGCGGCCGTCGCGACGATGGACCTGTCGCTCGACGCGTTGAGCGTCGAACAGACGCTGCCATCGGGCCGCACGCTGGTCGCAGCCGCGAAAATGGGCGGGATGGCGGTCGGGCTGCTGCTCGGCGGCGGCGTGCTGGTGTGGCTGTACCCGTCGCTCGGCTGGCGACTCGTGTTCGTGCTGCTGGCGGCGATACTCGCGGTTTCGGCGCTGTCGGTCGCGTTGCTGGTCGACGCCGACCGCGCGGCGGCGCGCAGCCCGGGCCAGCCGCTGTCTGGCTGGTGCGACGCGTTGCGCGACGGCGCGATGCGCGCCCGCTTGCTCGCGACGATCGCACTGACCGTGATGCTGATGATGCTGTTCAACTTCAACCGGCTGCTGCTCGTCGACCTCGGCATGCCGCTGCAGCACATCGGCGCATTGCTCGGCACGCTTGTGCCGGCCGCGAACCTCGTGGCGTCGGTGGCGGCCGGCTGGGCCGCGCGCCGCTGGCGGCCGGCGACGATCTGCGCAACGGGCACGGCCGCGTGCCTCGCGAGCGTCGCCGTGCTGGCGGTCGCGGCGTCGCGCGGCGATGCGACGCTGGCCGCGACGGGCGCGGTGCTGGTTGGCGCGGCCAGCGCGTGGACCTTCATCGGCATGGGTGGCGCGATTCTCGGCTGGGCTGCGGGGAAGCAGCCGGCGACCGTCTATGCGCTGTTCTACAGCGGCGGGCGGCTCGTCGGCACGTTCGGCCTGATGGGCGTGCCGGGCCTGATTGCGGCGACGGGGTGGCCGGCGTTCTATGCGGGCGCGGGAACCGTGTTCGCGGTGGTGGCGGCCGTGTTCGTCGTG
This sequence comes from Burkholderia sp. DN3021, assembly GCF_049805555.1. Lineage (NCBI taxonomy): Bacteria > Pseudomonadati > Pseudomonadota > Betaproteobacteria > Burkholderiales > Burkholderiaceae > Burkholderia > Burkholderia sp. DN3021. Next base: position 28,631 of record NZ_JBNCAB010000002.1, read on the forward strand.
ATGTTGCCGAGACGCGGCGCGGCGCCGATGGAGTTCGGGCGGCGCGGGGCCGCGTGAGTGTGGTCGAGGTGCGCGGCGGCGGCGACACGCGATGGTTGTGCGACGAGCCCTCCCCTGGGGGGGCACGCGTGCGCCTCGCCGTCGCGTGCCGGGTTACCGCCGCTTCGATCTGTAAACGGAAGACGATACGCAGGCCGCGTGCGAGGTCTTGCCCGCGTTCACTGGCCGGCCGGCTCCGGAAACACCGGCTCCCCCAGCGTCAGCATCAACCGGTTCGCCCACGCGAAGATCGCGACCGCGTGCGACAGGTCGAGAATCTCCTCATGTGTCAGCCCTTCGGCTTCAAGCGCCGCGATGTCGTCCGCATCTACCGTATCTGGCCGTTCGGTCAGCGCGATCGCATAACGCACGATCGCGCGTTCGCGTGCCGTCGTGCCGGCCGTCGCCGGATCGTCGAACACCTGCTCGATCGCATCGGTGCGTTTCGCAAGCTGTGCGAAGCGCTGCGCATGCACCGACGCGCAATACACGCACCCATTCACGCGCGACACGGCCGTGCTGGCCAGTTCGCGCTCCGCACGCGACAGCCCGCCGGGGCCGTACATGATCGCGTTGAACACGCCCGAGCGCTGCCGCAGGATTTCGGGCAGGTGAACGAGCAGCAGGTAGTAGTCGGATGTTTTCGCATGCGGGTGGCTTGCTTCGAGCACCGCAAGCTGATCGGGCGTCGCGGCATCGAGCGATACCGTGTCGAGCCAGGCGCGCCAGCCGAGCGTGTCGGACGTGAAGCCGTGGACGGCTGTCGTCATGCGGCCTCCTTTGCGGCGCGTGCCTGAAGCGCTTGCGCGGCAGCCGCGACGCGCAACTGATACGCGACGAACGCAACGAGCTGCGACAGCGCGACGATCGCGGGCGTCGTGAGTCCGGCCGACCTCAGCGCATCGAGGTCGGCGGCGCGTGCATCGGCGGGCGCGTGTGTCAAAAGCCGCGCATGAGCGAGGATCGCGCCAACGCGCGGGGCGAGCGCGTCGAACGCATCGGCGTCGGCGAGCGCGATGTCCTCGGCGATGCCGCCCGCGTCGAGCAGCCGCGTGCGATACGTCGAGGCCAGTGCGTGCGCGTTCGATCGTTGCGCGACGTATCTTGCGGCATGCAGTCTTTCGACCAACGAAAGATCGGGCAACGCCGGATCGAACAGCGCGGCTTCGCTCAGCCGCGTATGGAGCAGCACCTTGTCGCGCGCGCGGCGCAGTGCGGTCACGGCATCGCCGTCGCGCAGGCCGGCTACCGCGTCGATCGTGTCCGGCGCGGCGGCCGACGTGATGGATTCAGTCATCGTTTTGGTTTCCCTTCGTCGTTTATGTGATCGATGAACGCACGCTCATGCGTCGGCGTCGCGCCATTCGTCGCCTTGCAGCTCGGCGTTCGCATACGCGACGAGTGCGTCGTAGTGCCGGTCGCGGTCGGCGTCGAACAGCCGGCTCGCGATGCCGCGCGCGAGCCGTTGGGCGCCCGCGCTGATGGCCGGGATATCGCCGGACAGCTTGCCGTGGCTCAGGCTCGCCGCATGATTGAAGCAATGAATCCGCGTGACGGCAGGGCACGCACCGCGCTCGCGTTCCTGGAACGCAAACGCGGGGCCGAGATCGGGCGATTCGGCGAGCTCGTCGAGCCATGCACCCGGTTCGGGTCGATAGCGGTCCTTCCAGCGCCGCACGTGCTGCCCGAACGACGCGAATTCCGCGCGCGTCGTCCAGTCCGAATGAAAGCCCGTCGCGAAGATCAGGAAGTCGACGGTGTAGCGCCCGCGCGGCGTCGTCACGTCGAGGCCGTTCGTACGTTCGGCGAGCGTCTCGATCGGGCTGCCCGCATGAAAATGCGCGTGCTCGTGGCGCGACACGCGCAGCACGCTGTCGCGCGGCGGTGGCGTTTGCGACGTCAACGCGTAGTGCATGAAGCGCCACTTCGTCGCATCGTCGAGATCGGCGTAGCCGTGCACGAGGCCAGGGCTGCCGATGCCGGTCAGCTTGTTGATGCGCGGAATGTCCGCGCGGCGGAAGAACAGATCGACGCGCGCGGCGCCGGCTTCGAGCGCGGTGCCCGCGTTGTCGAACGCGGATGCGCCCGCGCCGACCACGCCGACGCGCTTGCCCGCGAGCGCCGCGAAGTCGATCGGCTCGGACGAGTGGGCCCAGCGCGTGCGAGGTGTGCGTTGCGCGACGGGCGGCACGTACGGGCCGCCGAGGCCGTCGCGGCCGGTCGCGAGCACGACGTGCCGCGCGAGCAGCGTCTGCGCTTCGCCGTTGCCGCGCACGTCGAGCGCGAGCAGCCCGTCGTCGCGCGGGCGCAGCGCGACGAGCGTCGTGTCGTTGCGCACCTGCAGGTCGAGTACGCGCCGATACCAGCGCAGGTAATCCATCCATTGCGTACGCGGAATCTTGTAGAGCGCGTCCCACGCGTCGCGGCCGTATTGCACTTCGAACCACGCACGGAATGTCAGCGCGGGCAGGCCGAGCGCGGGGCCCGCGAGCTGCTTCGGCGAGCGCAGCGTGTCCATCCGCGCGAACGTGACCCACGGCCCTTCGTAGCCGGCCGGCGCGCGGTCGATCACGCACTGGTTGTCGATGCCGAGCAGGCGCAGTTCGGCGGATGCCGCGAGCCCCGCCATGCCGCCGCCGACGATCGCGACGTCGAGCACGCGCGCGCCGTCGGCCTCGCGCGGCGGCACCCACGACGGCGCGGGCAGGTCGAGCCAGCGTAGATCCTGCGCGAGCCGCGCTTCGAGTGCGTCGAGCAGCGTCGTCATGCGGCCTCCGGGCGGGTGCGGCGTGTACGTGTCGGACGCGGTGCGCGTTCGCTGCGCAGTCGGTCGCCGCGCAGCAGCGCGTCGTGCGCGGCGGCATCGTGAAAGATCACGTCGTCGAGCAGCGCGCGCGTCGTGCGGTGCAGCGCGTCGAGCAGCGCATCGACGGCCGCGGTGCGCACCTTGCCGGCCGGCGTCGCGACGCCGAACGCGAACGGGATGTCGACGTCGAGCGGGCGCGCGACGACGCCGTCCACCGGCAGCGCGACGCCCGTCGCCGGATCGACGATGCCGATCCCGATGCCCGCGCGCGCGGCCATCACCGCATTCAGCGACGCATTGGTTTCGATGAACACGCGTGCATCGACGCGCGCGGCCGCGAATGCCGCGTCGATCCGCTGGCGCAGCCGGTGCCGGTTCGCGACCGTGACGATGCGGCGGCGCGCGAGATCGCGCAGCGCGATGCGCGGCTTCGCCGCGAGCGGGTCGCCGGCGGGCAGCACGGCGACGCATGGCGTCTGCGCGATCCAGTGCACGTCGAGCCCCGCGTGCGCCATCGGCAGCGTGACGACGCCGATATCCGCCGTGCCGGCCAGCACTTCATGCACGACATGCTCGGCCGATTCGCTGCGCAACTGGTAGTGCGGGGCGTGTGCGCCGTCGGGCAGCGCGGCGAGCGCGGCCGGCACGAGCGTGGCCGCGAGCGACGGCGTCGCCGCGATGCGCACGGGTTCGGCCGTTTCGTTTCCGAGCGCGCGTGCCCGCGCCTCGATCGCGCGCAGGCCGACCAGCGAGCGCTCGACTTCCTCGTACAGCAGGAACGCGCGCCGCGTCGGCGTGACGCGCGGGCCGTGCCGGTCGAACAGCGCGTAGCCGAGATCGGCTTCGAGCTCCTGGATCTGCCGCGTGACGGCCGGCTGCGAGCGGCCGAGCAGTTCGCCCGCGCCGGTCACGCTGCCGGCCGACATGACCGCGGAAAAGGCTTCGAGTTGATGCAGCTCCATGACGCGTTCCGATGATGCGATTTGCGCATTGTAGGAGTGCGAGCATGCGCGATTCATATAATGATTTTTGCTATCGACAGCGCGAAAACTGCGAAGCGCGCGATCTTCACGATGGCCGGCGGCGCGTACGTGCGCCTCGGCTGAGAGGAGAGCCGCGCGGGAAACCGCAATCGAATCAACGCGATGCGATGCACGCAGACGCACTGCACGATGCGCCGCATGCGGATGGCCATCCGCGCGCGTCATCCGCTTCGCGCCGCGCGCGATATCGATATGCGCAAAACTTCGTTGGATCGCCCTGAACCGGATGGTTACATGCCCTCACTCTTTTCGACTGACTGAAGGTGGGGGGCGGCATGAACGTTTCGGGGAACGACGCACGCGGCGCATGGCGGCGCGTGCTGGGCACGGTGGCGGCGCTCGCTGCCGCATGGGGCTTGTCGGCGGGCGGCGCGCTCGCGGCGGGCGTGTCGGGCGAACCGGTGGTGGTCGGCGTAAGCGGGCCGCTGACGGGCCAGGACGCGCAATACGGCGAGCAATGGAAGCGCGGCTTCGATCTCGCGCTCGACGAGATCAACGGCAGCGGCGGCATTCACGGCCGGCCGCTCGCGATCGATTTCCAGGACAGCCGCAGCGATCCGCGCCAGGCCGTGGCGATCGCGCAGAAGTTCGTCGCCGATCCGCGCATTGCGATCGAGCTCGGCGATTTCTCCAGCGCGACGTCGATGGCCGCGTCGCCGATCTACCAGCGCGGGCAACTGATCCAGTTCGGCTTCACGAACTCGCACCCGGATTTCACGAAGGGCGGCGATTACCTGTGGAGCACCGCGCTGAGCCAGGCCGAGGAGCAGCCGCTGCTCGCGCGCTACGCGGTGAAGGAACTTGGCTTCAAGCGGATCGCGGTGCTGTACCTGAACACCGACTGGGGCCGCACCAGCAAGGACATCTTCGCGAAGGCGGCGGCCGGGCTCGGTGCGCAGGTCGTCGCGGCCGAAGGCTATCAGCCGGCGGAGAAGGATTTCCGCTCGACGCTCGTGCGGATCGGCGCGTCGAAGCCCGATTCGATCGTGCTGATCTCGTACTACGCGGACGGCGCGCAGATCGTGCGCCAGGCGCGCACGTCGGGCGTCGCGCTGCCGATCGCGGCGGTCGGCTCCGTGTATTCGCCGAAATTCCTCGAACTGGGCGGCGCGGCCGTCGACGGCGTCTATACGGAATCGAACTTCTTCCCGGCCGAGCCGCGCCCCGAGGTGCAGGCGTTCGTGCAGCGCTATCGCGCGAAATTCCACGCCGATCCCGATTCGTTCGTTGCGCGCGCATACGACGCGCTGATCCTGTCGGCCGAGGTGCTGCGCCGCTACGGCACGACGCGCCAGGCCGCGCACGACGGTTTCGCGAAAGTGAGCGACGTGCCGAGCGTGATCTTCGGCAAGGTGCGCTTCGATCCGCAGACGCGCCGCGTCGCGGGCGCGCGCACCGTGTATCTGGTCGTGAAGCAGGGACAGTGGGCGCTGTGGGACGGCGCGAAGCCGCAGCTCGCCGCGCGCTGATTCCGAATGAACCGCATGCAAGTGACGGACGCATCGTGATGGCTTCCTGGCTCGACTACACGCTCAACGGCCTCATCGTCGGCAACATCTACGCGCTGCTCGCGGTCGGGCTCGCGCTGATCTTCGGCGTGTCGCACCTGATCAACTTCGCGCACGGCTCGGTCTACATGGTCGGCGCGTTCATCGGCTGGCTGTGCCTGACACGCTTCGGGCTGCCGCTGCCGGTCGCGCTCGCGGCGGTCGTCGTCGGCTGCGGCGCGCTCGGCATTGCGATCGAGCGGATCGGGCTGCGGCCGCTGCGCCATGCGGCGCGGATCGCGCCGCTGCTCGCGACGATCGGCATCAGCTTCATCCTCGACCAGCTCGCGCAGCTCGCATTCGGCGCGGACCCGCGCGCGGTGCCGACGCCGCTGTCCGACTGGCACCTGCGGATCGCCGGCGCGACGCTCGGCTCGCTCGACCTGCTGATCGCGGGCATCGGCATCGCGGCGGCCGCGCTGCTGTACGGCTTCCTGCGCTTCACGCGGCTCGGCTGGGCCGTGCGCGCGACCGCGCAGGATCGCGACGCGGCGCTGCAGATGGGCGTCGACGTCGATCGCGTGAACCAGACCGTGTTCGCGATCGCGTGCGCGCTCGGCGGCGTGAGCGGGCTGCTGGTCGGCATGTACTACAACAGCATCGATCCGGCGATGGGCTTCCAGGCGACGCTGAAGGGCGTCGTCGCGCTGCTGATCGGCGGGCTCGGCAACGTGCCGGGCGCGATCGCGGGCAGCCTGCTGCTCGGCCTTGTCGAAAGCTACGGCGTCGCGCTGTTCGGCACGAGCTATCGCGACCTGTTCGCGTTCGGGCTGCTGATCGTGTTCCTCGTCTGGCGCCCGAACGGCTTGTTCAGCGCGAACCGCGCGCTGCCGCCCGAGCCGATGACGGGCACCTTCCTCGCGGCCGCGAAAGCCGTGCGCGTGCCGCGCCCGGCGCTCGTCGTACTGATCGCGCTCGCGGCCGTGCTGCCGTGGCTCGGCGCGTCGCCGTACGTGCTGCAGACGCTGACCAACGCCTGGCTGTACGGCCTGCTCGCGCTGAGCCTCACGCTCGTCGCGGGCACGGTCGGGCAGATCTCGCTTGGGGCTGCGGCGCTGCTTGTGATCGGCGCGTACGCGTCGGCGCTGCTGTCGTCGGATCTCGGCTGGTCGCCAGCCGTGACGATTCCGTGCGCGGGCGCGATCGCGGCCGTGCTCGGCACGCTGCTCGTCTATCCGGCGTTCCGGCTGCGCGGGCACTACGTGTCGATTGCGACGCTCGGCATCGGCGAAGTGGTGAGCCTCGTGATCCTGAACTGGGACGGCCTCACGCGCGGCCCGCTCGGCATCGCCGGCATCGCGCCGCTGCCGTGGGCGACGACCGCGCGCGCCGCGTACTGGTTCACGTTCGCGGTGCTCGTCGTTTTCGCGCTCGTGCAGGTGCGGCTGCTGCGCTCGCATCTCGGCCGCACGCTGCGCGCGGTGCGCGAGGACGATGTCGCCGCACGCGCGCACGGCATCGCGCCGAACCGCTACAAGGCGATCGCGTTCGCGGTCGGCGGCGTCGCGGCCGGCGTGAGCGGCGGCATCGCCGCACACCTGTACAGCTACATCAATCACCAGACCTTCGATTCGCAGGTGTCGATCCTCGCGCTGACGATGGTGATCCTCGGCGGGCTCGGCAACGTGCTCGGCGGCATCGCCGGCGCGGTCGCACTGATCGGGCTGCCCGAGCTGTTCCGCTGGGCGGCCGACTACCGGATGCTGATCTACGGCGTCGTGCTGCTGCTGCTTGTCCGGTTCCGGCCGCAGGGCCTGCTCGGCACGGTGTGAGGAGGAATGCGATGACCACCCCCCGACCCTTGCTCGACGTGCAGGACCTGACGCGCCGCTTCGACGGCGTGACCGCGCTCGACGGCGCGAGCCTGACGCTGGCCGACGGCGAACTGCTGAGCGTGATCGGGCCGAACGGCGCCGGCAAGTCGACGCTGTTCAACCTGATCGCGGGCGCCGACCGGCCCGATGCCGGCCGCGTGACGTTCGACGGCCGCGACATCACGGGCACGGCGCCCGAACGGCTCGCGGCGCTCGGCATCGCGCGCACGTTCCAGCACGGCCGCGTGTTCGGCAACCTGAGCGTGCTCGACAACGTGCTGATCGGCGCGCATGCGCGGCTGCGTGCGGCACGGCCCGGCTGGCCCGCGCTCGGTGCGGCGGCCGAGGTGCTGCGCGCGCTCGTGCGGCCCGCGTCGGTGCGGCGCGAGGAAGCGGCGCTGCGCGACGAGGCGCGCGCGATCGTCGCCGGGTTCGGCGAACGGCTCACGCCGCGCATCGATCATCCGGCGCACAGCCTGTCGTACGCGAACCGGCGGCGCGTGGAGATCGGCCGCGCGCTCGCGCTGCATCCGCGCCTGCTGCTGCTCGACGAACCGACGGCCGGGATGAACGAGACGGAGACGGCCGAGATGCTGCAACTGATCCAGTCGCTGAAGGCGCGCGGCCTGACGATCCTGCTGATCGAGCACAAGCTCGAACTCGTGATGCGCGTGTCCGACCACGTGATGGTGCTCGACAACGGCGCGAAGATCGCCGAAGGCGCGCCGCGCGACGTGCGGCACGATCCGCGCGTGATCGAGGCGTACCTCGGCCGGCGCCATGCGGGCGGTGCCGCCGCGGAGCGCACGACGCAGGCGGCCGCATGAACACGCTTTCCTCCGGACCCGACACGACCGTGACCGACGCGCTGCTGAAACTGGAACACCTCGATACGTTCTACGGGCCGGTGCAGGTGCACTTCGACGTGAACTTCGAAGTGGGCCGCGGGCAGATCGTCAGCCTGCTCGGCGGCAACGCGAGCGGCAAGTCGACGACGATGAAGCTGATTCTCGGGCTGATGCGGCCGCGCCGCGGCGTCGTGCGTTTCGACGGCGACGACGTGACGGCGCTCGCGACGCCGCAGCGCGTGCGGCGCGGAATCGCGGCCGTGCCCGAGGCGCGGCGGCTGTTCGGCGACATGAGCGTGCGGGAGAATCTGCTGATGGGTGCGTATACGCGCAGCGACCGCACGGCAGTGGCGGAAGATTACGAACGCGTGCTCGACCTGTTTCCGCGCGTGAGGGAGCGGCTCGCGCAGCGCGCGGGCACGCTGTCGGGCGGCGAGCAGCAGATGCTCGCGATGGCGCGCGCGCTGATGGCGCGGCCGAAGCTGATCTGCATGGACGAGCCGACGATGGGGTTGTCGCCGCTCTACGTCGACAAGGTGCTCGAACTGATCGATGCGATCAACAAGCAGGGCGTGACGGTGTTCATGGTCGAGCAGAATGCGAGCCTCGCGCTGGAGATCGCGCACTACGGGTATGTGCTGCAGACGGGGCGCGTCGTGCTCGAAGGGCCCGCGAAGGCGCTGCTCGACGATGCGCGCGTGCGCGATGCGTATCTGGGCGGGGAGGCGGTAGCGGCGTAGTTGGCGTGGCTCATCGGTGGCCGAAACATGATGACCCGCGGCTCATGAGTCGAAGCAAGTGCCCGATCGACCGTGAGCCGGGTTTCACCGGCCTATGCCTGCCGGGCACCCATCCCCGCCGCCCGCGGAAACGTCATCACCACCGCGAACCCACCCGCTTCCGGAAACGCAAACCCGACGCGCCCGCCGTGCGCCTTCATCACTTCCTGCACGATCGCGAGCCCGAGGCCCGACCCCGTGCGCCGTTCGCTGCCGTCCGGCGCGAGCCGCACGAATGGCTGCAATGCGGCGTCCCAGTGCTCGCGCGGAATCCCGCGGCCGTTGTCGGTGACGGTCAGCGTCACCGCGCCGTCTGCGTTGCCCGCGGTCGCGACCGATACGACGATGTCGTCGGCATGACCGTGCAGCAGCGCGTTGTGCAGCACGTTCGACAGCGCTTCCTGCAAGCTGATCGCATCGCCGTCGATCCACGCAAGCGGCGCGTCGCTCGCGAACGCGACGGCGACGTCGCGCTCGTCCGCGAGCGGAATCGTGCGACCGAGCACATCCTTCGCGAGCGCGACGAGTTCGACCGGCTGCAGCGGAACGGCCTCGATGCGATGGATCACCATCGCATGATTGAGCAGCTGGCCGGTGAGGCGGCCGACGTCCGAGCAGGTCGCGCGCAGCGCGTCGAGGCGTGCCGCATGGCGCGCGGGATCGGATTCGCCGTCGAGCAGTTCGATCTGCGCGTCGAGCCGCGCGAGCGGCGTGCGCATCTGATGCGCGGCGTCGGCGATGAAGCGCTGCATCGCGTTGATGCGTTCGGCCAGGCGGTGTATCAACCCGTTGATCGACCCGATGATCGCGTCGATCTCGCTCGGCGTGTCGACGGCCACCGGCCGCAGGTCGGCCGGGTCGCGTGCGGCGATGATGGTGCCGATCTGCGCGAGCGGGCGCAGGCCGCGCCGGATCGCGAGGCCGCTCGCGCCGATCGCGAGCACGCTCATCAGCAGGATCAGCGTCCACACCTTGATGCTCATGTCGTTCGTGAGCTGCTGGCGCGCGTTGGTTGTTTGCGCAACGGTCACGAGCGCCCAGCCCGGCGTGCTTTCCTCGGGCATGTAGCGCGCGATGGTCGCGGTGCGGATGCGGTGCCCCTGGTAGACGGCGTTCGCGAACGCGGGGCCCTGTTTCGCGGCGGCGAGCGTCGCGGGGCTCGCGAGATCGTTGTAGCCGGCCACGACGATGCCGCGCGAATCGACGACCTTGTAGTAGACGAGGTCGTAGCGCGACAGCGTCGACAGCGCGGCCACCGGCGGATTCAGTGCGAGCACGCCGCCTTGCACGTAGAGGTTTTCCGCGACCTGGATCGACGCGCCGGCGAGCAGCTGGTCGTACGCGCGTTCGGCCGCGACGCCCGCGTAGTAGCGCGCGATCGCCGCGAGCGCGAGCGCGCCGGTCGCGACGACGAGCGCGATGAAGAGCAGAGTGCGTCCGAACAGCGTCTTCGGGAACCAGTCAATGCGCGGCAATCTGATACCCCATCCCGCGCGCGGTGCGGATCTCGACCGAGCTGCCCTGCAGCTTTCTGCGCACGCGCGTCACGTACTGCTCGACCGCGTTCGCGGTCGGCTCGTTGCCGAAGCTGAACAACTGGTTCAGCAGCTCTTCCTTCGAGAAGATGCGCTGCGGTCGGCTCGCGAGGATTTCGAGCAGCGCGAATTCCTGGCGCGACAGCGACAGCGGCTGGCCGTCGAGCTCGGCGAGGCGGCTGCTGCGGTCGATCACGAGGCCGCCGAGCGTCAGCACGTCGTTCGCATGGCCGCTGTTGCGGCGCAGGAGCGCCTGCACGCGCGCATCGAGCTCGCGGTAGTCGAACGGCTTCACCAGATAGTCGTCGGCGCCGAGGCCGAGGCCGCTCACGCGGTCGTCGATCGCCGAGCGCGCGGTGACGAGCAGCACGGGCGTCGTGCCGCCCGACGCGCGCAGGTTGCGCAGCACCGCGAACCCGTCCATGCCGGGCAGGTTCGCGTCGAGCACGACGAGGTCGAAGCGCTCGACGCGCAGCAGCCCGTTCGCGGTCGCGCCGTCGGTTTCGAGATCGACCGCGTGGCCGAGCCGCGCCAGGCGGCTGCGGATCGCCGCGCCGATTTCGGCATCGTCCTCCACGACGAGAATGCGCATGGTGCCGTTTTGCAGGTGGGTGGGTTAGGGGTTTTCCCGGGGCCGGGATGTCAGCATTTTCTCAGACTCGGTCGATAACCTGTGTCGAGCCGGAAGCAGCACGCAAGGACGGCATTAATACCAGAAATATTCAAGGAGACGGCAACATGCAGCAAGTCACGGGCACGACGCACGCGCACCGCAGCGCGCTGCCGGCCCTCGCGTGGCCGTTTGCCGCCCGTCGCACGGCGGCACGCGTATGACGACGTCGCCGCGCCGCCGCGCATTGATCGCCGCCGGGCTCGGCGCGCTCGCCGCACCGTCGCTCGTGCGCGCGAAGCCGCGCACCGTGCGGATCTCGAAAGGCTATGGCGTGCTGTACCTGCCGCTGCTCGTGATGGAGAAGCAGCGGCTGTTCGAGCGGCACGCGGCACGGCATGGCGTGCGCGACGTCGCGGTCGACTGGGTGCTGCTCGACGGCGGCAATTCCGTCAACGACGCGATGATGGCCGGCACGCTCGATTTCGCGGGCGCCGGCGCGCCGGGCTTCATCGAGCTGTGGGCGCGGGCGCGCGGCATTCCGAATGTCGAGGTGATCGGCATCAGCGGGCTGTCGACCACGTCGCTGTCGCTGAACGCGAACCGTCCGGGCCTCATGTCGCTACGCGACTTCACGCCGTCCGACCGGATCGCGGTGCCTGGCATCCGCACGTCGTTGTCGGCCGTCGTGCTGCAGATGGTCGCGAGCCGGCAGCTCGGTCCGCAGCATTTCGCGCAGCTCGACTCGATCACCGTGAACCTGCCGCATCCGCAGGCGATGCAGGCGCTGATCCGCCGCGAGAACGGCGTCACCGCGCACTTCACGTCGCCGCCGTTCTCGACGCTCGAGTTGCGGCAGCCGGGCATCCACCGCGTCGTGAACTCGGTCGACGTGCTCGGCCCGCTGACGCTCGACGTCGTGTTCGCGCCGAAGCGGCTCGTCGATACGGAGCCCGCGCTGGCCGCCGCGTTTCTCGGCGCGCTCGACGAAGCGAACCGCCTGATCGCGCAGGATCCGCGCGCGGCGGCCGCGCTTTATGCGTCGTCGTCGGGCGTCGGCGTGTCGCACGACGACGTGATGCGGATGCTCGCCGCACCCGACACGCGCTTTTCGGTGCGGCCGAACCAGCTGATGGACTACGTCGAATTCCTGTACCTGGCCGGCACGATCAAGGCAAAGCCGCGCGCATGGCACGAGATGTTCGCGCCGATGCTCGACGACTACCGGTCGGGCTGAGCGCCGCCGGCCGCTCACAAACGATATTCATCGAAACATTGCGCGCCCGCGCCTTCGTTGCGCGCGGCGCCGACTCAACCGACACGCAACCGATTCACGTAAGGAGCCCGTAGTGAACGCTACCGAAACCCTGGACCCCGCGTCCGCCGAAGAACAGCGCATCATGTCGAAGGTGGCGCGGCGCCTGCTGCCCATCCTCGTCGTGATGTTCCTGATCGCGTTCATCGACCGGCAGAACGTCGGCTTCGCGAAGCTGCAGATGGTGCACAGCCTCGGGATGACGGAGGTCGCGTTCGGGCTCGCGTCGTCGCTGTTCTTCATCGGCTATCTGCTGTTCGAGGTGCCGAGCACGCTCGCGCTGCATCGCTATGGCGCACGCGTATGGCTCGCGCGGATCATGCTGACGTGGGGCCTCATCACCGTGCTGATGGGCTTCACGACGTCGATGCCCGCGTTCTGCTCGCTGCGCTTTCTGCTCGGCATCGCCGAGGCCGGCTTCTATCCGGGCGTGATCTACTACCTGACGCTGTGGTTTCCGCAGAGCTACCGCGCGAAGGTGCTCGGCATCTTCACGCTCGGCAGCGCGCTCGCGAACATGCTCGGCTCGCTGGTCGGCGGCGTGCTGCTGAGCCTGAACGGCGTGTGGGGGCTGGCGGGCTGGCAGTGGGTGTTCATTGCAACGGGCATCCCGGCCGTGATCGTCGCGATCGTCGTGTTCCGCGTGCTGCCCGCGTCGTTTCGCGAGGCGCCGTTCCTCGACGAGCGCGAGAAGCAGATCGTCGCGGCCGCGCTGGAGCGCGAGAAGCCCGCGCAGGCCGAGCACGGGCAGCCGTGGAAGGCGCTGCTCGATCCGCGCGTGATGCTGTTCGCGGCGACCTACATGCTGATGTCGACGTCGTTGTACGGCGTCACGTACTGGCTGCCGACGCTCGTGAAATCGTTCGGCGTGTCGAGCAGCGCGAACGGTTTCCTGAGCATGCTGCCGTGGGCGCTCGCGGTGCTGCTGCTGCTGTGGCTGCCGGCGAAGCTGCGCCGCGCGAAGAGCATCCTGCGCACGATCGCGATCGTCGCGGCGCTCGGCGCGCTCGGCTTCCTGCTGAGCCTCGTGCTGCCGTCGACGCCGCTGCGCTTCATCGCGCTCGTGCTCGGCGGCGCATGCATCCCGCTGCTGTATCCGTGCTTCTGGTCGATGCCGCCGCGTTATTTCACCGGTGCACGAGCGGCGGCGAGCGTCGCGGCGATCAACTCGATTGGCAACCTCGGCGGTTTCTTCAGCCAGAACCTGATGCCGTTCGCGGGCAAGGTGACGGGCACCGCGTTCGGGCCGATGATCGTGCCGATCGTGTGCCTCGCGCTGCTCGGGATCGGCGCGCTGGTCGCGTGGACGCGCTCGGAGCGGGGGATGGTGGCGGCGCGGGTGTGACGCGCATGGATTCGTGGCTGCCCCAACCGGTTCACGCTCCTGGAGCGTGCCGGTGTGCTACCGTGCGATCCATTGACACACGTGGGGAATGCAATGAATTCTGCGACGAAGTCCGCGTTCCGGATCGATCCGCAATTGCTTGAAGCCGCTGAATCCGTTCTGGCGAAAAACGAGACGCTCTCCGCGTTCATCGAATCGGCGTTGCGCGCTCGCGTTGCGCGCCGACGCGTGCAGCGCGAGTTTGTCGCGCGTGGTCTCGCATCACGCGACGAGGCGCGGCGGACCGGCGAATACATCGATGCTGCAAACGTCCAGGCTGAACTCGAGCGCATGCTGAAAGCGGCACGGGCGACAAGAGCGCTCGGGTAAGCCATTGGGATGGCGATCCATGCATCGCGGACGCAAGTCACGATCCTCGCCGTCCGCCATCAACGAGAAGACGATTACCACTGACCGCGTCAGCGTCGCGGCGCCACCGCATTCGACCGCCTACCCGCGCGAAGCCTCATCTCCCCCATGCGCAACCGCCGCCTGCGGATGCGACAGCGGAATCTCCACCTCGACCGTCGTACCTTCGCCGAGCGTCGTCGTAATCTGCAGCGTGCCGCCGACGAGGTACGCACGCTCGCGCAAGCCGACCAGCCCGAACGAGCTCGACTTGCGCGGCGCGCCGGGATCGAACCCCGCGCCGTCGTCGCGAATCGTCAGCGCGATCGCATCGTCGCCGTGCACGAGCTCGACATCCGCATGCGACGCGGCCGCGTGCCGCGCGACGTTCGCGAGCGCTTCCTGCGCGATGCGGAACACGGCCGTCGCATACGGCTCGTCGAGCTGCAACTCGGGCGGATCGACATGCAGCGCGCACGCGATCCCGTGACGGTGCCGGAAATCCTCCACGAGCCATTGCATCGCCGCCGCGAAGCCGAGATCGTCGAGCATCAGCGGGCGCAGGTCCGACGCGATGCGCCGCGTCGCGGCCACCGCGCCGCGTGCCATCGTGTGCATCGCCGCGATCTTGCGCGCCAGCGTCGCGTCGTCCTGCGGCACGCGGTCGATCAGCCATTCGAGATCGTTCTTCAGCGCCGCGAGCGTCTGCGCGAGTTCGTCGTGCAGTTCGCGGGCGATGCGGCGCTGCTCGGCCTCGCGCGCGGTCGCGCTGATCGCGGCGATCTCGCGCAGTTCCTCGCGTGACGCCTGCAGCGCCCGCTCCGCGCGCACGCGCTCCTCGACTTCGCGCCGCAGGTCGCGGTTCGATACGCTCAGTTGCGCGGTGCGCGCGGCGACGCGCTGTTCGAGCTGTTCGTTCGCCTCGTTCAACTGCGCGCTCTTCTGCGCGACGAGCAGATGCTGGTAGCGCGCGCCGGCCAGCGCGCGCACCGTCTGCGCATGCAGCCGGCCGTTCTCGAACAGCATCGCGAACAGCACGACGCCGGACGCGACGAGGCCGTACGCGCGGCCCGCGTAGAAGCCGAGATCGAAGCGCCCGTGATTGAGCATCGACGACAGCGCGATGTCGAACAGCCAGGCAACGAGCACGGTCATCACCCACAGGTCGAGCACGGAATGATGGCGCCGCTGCCGCCACATCAGCATCAGCGCAACCAGGTTCAGCCCCCAGACGACCGTGATCGCGTTCGTCATCGTCGCGGCCATCCGGTTGCCGTGCATGATGCGCGGCAGCAGGTCGTGGCCGGCGGTCGCGAGCACCGCGAGCGCGGCCGTCGCGGCGACCGCCGCGGCGATGCAGAGCACCACCGGAATCGCCGCGCGGCGCTGCGGGGCCGGGATCGGGCGCGTGCGCGCCGCCGCGCGCAGCAGCGCATAGGCGGCCACCGCGAGCGGAAAGCCGCCGTGCCAGAACAGGTACAGCCAGGCCGTGGTCTGTTCGCCGGCGCCGAGCAGGCCCGTCGGCGCGAACAGCCCCGGGAAGGTCAGCATGTGCGTGCCGGCCATGAAGCCCGTGAACAGGTAGCCGCCCGCGAGCGCGAGCAGCGATTTCTCGCGCAGGATCGCGTACTGGCCGAGCAGGAGGCCGGCCGTCACCATGTCGTTGACGACGATCGCCGACTGGTACACGGGGATGAACGCCCGGCCCGGCGCGAGCGGCATGCCCGCGAACGGCGCGAGCGTGGCGAAGATCACGGCCGACACGAGCACGGTCGCGATCGCGAGCCGCCGCTCGCGCCGGCCGGGCGGCAGCGACGACATGAACAGGCGCGACGCGTCCGGATCGGCGTCGTCCGCGGGGGCAGGCGGTAAGTGGAGGGTGGTCGTCATGCGTCGTCGACGCCGGGGTCGAGATCGTGGCGCATCGCGTAGCGGACCAGCGCGGCTTCGTGCGGCAGTTCCATCTTCTCGAGGATCCGCGTCTTGTACGTGCTGACCGTCTTCGCACTCAGCGCGAGTTCGGATGCGATCTGCGTGACGGTCTGGCCCGCGACGATGCGGCGCATCACGTCGAGCTCGCGCGCGGACAGCCGTTCGTGCGGCAGCGTTTGGGCCGGCGTGCGCAGCGTGTGCGCGAGGCTTTCGGCCGCCGACGGGCTCACGTAGACGCCGCCCGCCGCGACCTTGCCGACGGCCTCGACGAGCTCGGCGGTCGCGCTGTCCTTGGTCAGGTAACCGACTGCGCCGGCCTTGAACGCGCGCGCCGCGTACTGCGCCTCGGCATGCATCGTCAGCACGAGCGTGCGCAGCGACGGCGCGTGGCTCTTGACCAGCCGGATCAGCTCGATGCCGGTCGGCGCGGGCATCGACAGGTCGAGCAGCAACACGTCGGCGGTGCTGCGCTCGGCCAGCGCGAGCGTGGCCGGGCCGTCGCTCGCCTCGCCGACGATTTCGAAACCGCCGGCCATCTCCAGGATATGACGCAGTCCGTCCCGCATGACTGCGTGATCGTCAGCCAGAATTACCCTGATCATCGAGCGACCCTCTTCGGGATGACGCCGCGGACCCTGCCGTCCGGTTGCCGCCGCGACTGTTCTTCCGATCAATATATTCCGCCGAATCCCAAAACGGTACACATCCGGGAAACTTTCGAGATATCCGACCCCGGAATGTGTACTGAACCGAAGTAATCGACGGAAAGGGAGCGGCGTGGACCGCTTGTGGAATAGGGTATTCCCTGATGGCTGATGCGCCCGGGGCGGACCTGCGCGGCGTCACGCGAACGGCCCCGATTCGGGACTAAACTGGTGCCCGATGCCACTGCGCCAACCGAGGAGCGCCGCGATGATCGACCTTGCCGATATCCTTCCGTCCGCACTGCCTGCCGCCGTCGCATGGGCCGAAGCGGAGGCGGCGCGCGGGATCGCGCAGGGCGCGCCGCTGACGCCGGCGCAGGCCGACGACGCGCGCACCGTGGGCGTTGCGCAGCCGGAGCGGATCCGCGTCGTGATCGTCGACCGCATGCCGTTCCCCGACACGCCTTCGCTGGCCGCGATCGCACGCGACACGGGGCTGCTGTCGCCGGGGACGATCGGGCTCACGCTCGGCCATGCGGTGTACGTGCTGCGCGGGCAAGACACGCGCCGCCTGCTGACCCACGAATTCCGTCACGTGCATCAATTCGAGGCCGCCGGGTCGATCGGCGCGTTTCTCGCGCGCTATCTGCACGAGATCGCGACGGTCGGATACCACGACGCGCCGCTCGAGGCCGATGCGCGGCAGTACGAGTTCGATTGACCTCCGACGCCGGCGCGACCGCGCGCACCTCGCGATGAACGTTCCCCACGCCACTGCCGGCCCGATGTTCGCACACCGGGCCGCACCGTTCGGGAGCGCGCGATGAGCGGCACGATCCACGCGTGGATCGGCGCGATCGGCGCCCATCCGCTGCTCGTGCTGGCGATCGTGTTCTTGACCGCCTGCGCCGAGGCGATCGCGCTGGTCGGCACGGTCGTGCCGGCCGGTGCCGTGATGTTCGCGGCCGGCGCGCTGATCGGCGCGGGCGCGCTCGACGGGTGGACGACGATCGGCGTCGCGGCCGTCGGCGCCGTGGTCGGCGACGGGATCAGCTACGAGCTCGGGCGGCACTATGGCGGGGTGATCCGCAACGCATGGGCGCGCTTCGGCTACGCGGCCGCTTACGCGCGCGGCGAGGAGTTCGTGCTGCGTCACGGCATCAAGAGCATCGTGCTCGCGCGCTTCCTCGCGCCGGTGCGCGCGGTCGTGCCGGTCGTCGTCGGCTGCGCGACGCTGCCGCGCCGGTCGTTCTATCCGGTCAACGTGATCTCGGCACTCGTGTGGGCGCCCGTGCATGTGGCGCCGGGCATCCTGTTCGGCGCATCGGCCGTCCTGGCCGCGGCGATCAGCGTGCGGGTCGCCGCGATCCTGGCGGTCGTCGCCGCGCTGGTCGCGCTGGTGTGGATCGGCGTGCGCGTCGCGTTGCGGCGCGGCTGGCCGCTGCTGCGTCGTGCGCTCGTCGAAGTCGTGCACGCCGGTGCGCGCCGCTGGCCGCGGTTCGGCGCGCGGCTGCACGACACGATCGCGCGCGTGCGCCGCCTGCCGGGCGCGGTGCCCGTGCTCGCGCTGCTGTTCGTCGGCTGCGTGTGGCTGTTCGCGGGGCTCGTGCAGGATGTCGTCGCGAACGATCCGCTGATGCAGGCGGACATCGCGCTGTACGCGTTCCTGCAGAACCTGCGCACGCCGCCCGTCGATGCCGCGATGAGCGCGCTCGCGGTGCTGCACGGGCACGATACGGGGCTGATCGTCGCGGCCGCGTTTCTCGTCTGGCTGATGATTCATCGCTGCTGGCTGACGTCCGCGTGGTGGCTCGCGACGATCGGCATCGCCGTCGTGCTCGTGCCGGTGTTCGGCTCGGGCATGCCCGGCGCGACGCCCGCGAGCCTGCCGCCCGGCGCACTGCACGTGCCGCTGCCCGATGCCGATGCCGCGTTCGCGATTCTCGCGAGCAGCGGCCTCGGCTGGGTGCTGGCGCGCGACGGGCCCGCGCGGCGGCGCATCCCGGTCGTGACGGCCGTCGTGCTGTGGATCGTGCTCGGCGGCTTCGCGCGGTTGTATGTCGGCGACACATGGCTGTCGGGTCTGCTCGGCGGCTGGAGCCTCGGGCTGGCGTGGTTCGCGGTGCTCGCCGGCGCTTATGCTTACTGGCGCGTGCACGAGCATGTGCAGCCGAGGGGCGCGCTCGTCGCGGTGGTCGTGGTGCTCGCGACGGCCGGCGTATGGACGGTTCCCGCGCAATGGCAGCTCGACCGCGCGGCGCGCCCGCATGTCGGCGACGTGGTTGCGATGACCGTCGATCAGTGGATGCGCGGCGGGTGGCAGCGCGTGCCGACGCGGCGCACCGAGATCGGTGGCGATCGCGAGGAATATCTGCCGCTGCAATGGAGCGCGACGTCGGACACGCTCGATCGCCATCTCGCGCAGGCCGGCTGGCAGCGCGCGACGCCGTGGTCGCCCGCCACCGCGCTGCGCTGGCTGTTGCCGCAGGCGCCGGCCGACACGCTGCCGGTGCTGCCGCGCTACACGCACGGCGAGAGCACGCGCCGCGTGTTCGTCCGCGTCGATCCGGGCCACCCGGAAAGCCGTGTCGTGCTGCGGCTGTGGCGTTATCCGTACGTGCTGCAGGATGCGCTCGGCACGCGGCCGCTGTGGTACGGCGCACTGTATCGCGAGACGCTGCACCGGCCGGCGCGGCTGATGACGATCGTGCGGACGACGCCGATCGACAATGCGGCGGCGATCGCGCAGGCGCTGGCGGTCGAGCCGACGATCGAGCATCCGCCGGCGGGGATGAATGCCGCGCCGGCCGGGATGCTGCTGGTGTGGATGGTCAGGCCGTGAGGGCCGTGCGCCGCTTACGCGTGCGCCGGCTGCGCGGGGACGACGGACAGGCGCAGGCCGACCGTCTTGAGCACCGCGAGCAGGGTTTTCAGCGTCGGGTTGCCGTTGGGGGACAGCGTGCGATACAGCGATTCGCGGCTGATGCCGGCTTCGGCCGCGACGGCGCCGAGCCCGCCGTACGCTTCCGCGACCGTGCGCAGCGCGAGCAGGCCGGCCGCGCGGTTGTCGGGATCGTCGAGCGATTCCATTGCGACGCGCAGATAGGCCACCGCGAGTTCGCGATCGGCGCCGAGTTCGGCGACTTCCGCGTCGTGGTGCGATACCACGCCTTTGAGCTTGTTCATATTTGCCTCCGTTTCCAGTTCGACCAGTGTTCCTTTGCGCGCCTGATGTCGTCGGGCTGACTGCCCTTGTCGCCGCCGGACAGCAGCAGCACCAGTGCACCGCCGTGCCGGCCGAAGTACACGCGATAGCCGGCACCGACATGGATGCGCAGTTCGATCACGCCTTCGCCGACAGGCTCGCAATCGCCGAAGTTGCCCGTCTGCACGCGGCGCAGGCGTTCGCGAATCCGCGCCTGGGCGAGCTTGTCGCGCACGGCGTTCAGCCATTCGGTGAAAGGCTCGCGACCGTCGTCGCGCTGATAGCGAAGCAGTTCGAACTTGGATAGCATTGTAACTTATAAGCTACAAAAAGGGTATTGGAAACGAGGCGGTCGCGCGGGCTGCCACGGGTGGTGAGCACAGGCGGCCTGAACGGGGGCGATGCACGCTGCGGATCGCCGGTTCGAGACGGCTGGCCAAGCCCCGGCGTTGCGGCCGAAGCGCATGGTTCGGGGTTTCAGGCAGCGAAGCCTGCTTCCCGGACGACGGTCATTCTTTCATCCGCTGCGTACGGCGGCGATTCGGCCGAATGGTCGGTGTCGATGGCGTGATGACGGCGCGTCGCGCGCGGAGTGTCGGGACGCAATGACGCGAACGGCAAAGCCACCGACGCAGGCGCATCGCGTGACCTGCGCGCCGACAGATCCGCCGCGCGCGACGGCCGGCGCCGGCGCTCCTGTCGCGCGGAAGCGGCCGAGCGGCCCGGCCTCGGCGGCCTGTCGGGTTTCCCGCGGGCATTCAGGCGCCGGTACGGCATGCCGCCGCGCGCGTATCGCAGCGGCGTGCTGCGGGACGGCGGTCGTCGATGATTCGCGGTACGATCGATTGCATTCCAGTCGACCATCACTTCACGAGAGAACCCGCATGATCACGCTTCGCCCGATGACCGAGGACGATTTTCCGCGCTTCTGGCCGACCTACCGCGCCATCGTCGCCGCTCAGGAAACCTATGCATTCGATCCCGCGCCGACGCCCGAGGCAGCGCGCGCACTATGGCTCGACGCGCCGCTCTGCACATGGATCGCCGAAGAGGACGGCGTGCTGCTCGGTTCGTACTACCTGAAGGCGAATGCGGCCGGGCCCGGCAATCACGTGTGCAACTGCGGTTACATGGTGAGCGACGCGGCGCGCGGCCGCGGCGTCGCGCGCCTGATGTGCGAGCACTCGCAGCAGGTCGCGCGCGAGCTCGGTTTTCTCGCGATGCAGTTCAACTCGGTGGTCGCGACGAACGAGGTTGCGGTCGCGCTGTGGCAGAAGCTGGGATTCGAGATCGTCGGCCGCCTGCCGCGCGCGTACCGTCACGCGCGGCTCGGGTTCGTCGATTGCTTCGTGATGTTCAAGTGGCTCGGCGACGCGGCGGCCGCCGAAGCCTGAACACGCAGCCGCTTCGTCAGACGGCGAATGCGCCGTCGAACACGATCCGCTCGTCGAGCGCGAGCGTGCCGCGCGCGAAGATCAGGTCGAGGTGGTGGCTGCCGTTTTCGCCGCCGCCGAGCCCGAGATGCAGGCCCGGATGGCGTTCCTCGAATCCTGCATTGCGGCCGTACAGCCCGCGGATCCCGAGGTTCGTGCCGATGCCGAATTCCTCGATCCGCCGGTGATTCGCGTGCCGGTCGAGATAGGTCGAGAAGTCGCGCCGGAAGCCCGCGTCGTCGCTGTCGAAATCGACGATCGTGCTGCCTTCGACATGCAGCGTCGCGAGCCGCTCGACCACCTTGTACTTGATCGCGAACGGCACGGTGCCGAGAAACGTGCCGCTGAACACGACCGAGCCGTTCAGGTCGGTGACGTGCGTCGCGATCTCGCCGGGCACGACGTCGAGATTGCCCATTCCGTCCACGCTCGTCCATTTCTGATCCGGCGCGAGCGAGCCGGTCAGCGTGTTGCCGGCTTCGTCGATGAAGCGGATCTGCGATGCGCGCGCGGCCGCGTCGATCAGCCGGCCGTTGCGTGCCGCGATGTCGTCGAGCGATTCGGCGAATGCTTCGTCGAGATGCGGGCCGTAATCCTTGAACAGTACCGACTTGCCCCAGTGCTCGACGATCGCGGGGCGGATCGCCGCGAGGAACGGCGGCCCGCTCGGCGACGGCGTCGGCAGGCACGACGAGTCGTACAGCAGCACGAACAGGTCGGCGCGATCGAGCGCGGCGGCGATGTCGGCGGGCGGGGTGGTTTCGAGGCAGAGGGTGGTCGCGTCGAGCGAATCGGGCAGGGCGGAAAACGCGCGCAACGCGATGTCGCGGTTGCGGGTGTCGTGGCCGACCAGCAGTTTTCCCGACTCGCCGCGCGCAAGCTTGTCGCGCAGCGCGGGGTGAAAGCCGAGTGCGCGGTGCAGGTTCAGCATGCGTGTCTCCGGAAACGGCGGAAGGGCCGCGGCCCTTCCGCGAGAACGGGGGGCCCGCTCAGACCGGCCAGAGCGCGGTGCCGAACGGCACCACGGCGTCCTCGACCATCATGTCGACGGCCTCGGGGTGCGTGTCTTCCTGCATCCAGTCGAGCAATTCAATCTGCTGGGTTTCCTGCATGTCAATTCTCCTGTGGTGAACATGAGTGATTCAACATGAAAGCGCACGGCTAAAAGATTGCCGTTCCCCGTCCGGTATTTCGTGAATGCCGGGCGAGTGGCGTCGATATTAGTCTGACGAATTTGCGAATGCAATGCGTAGCAGGATTTTTAGCAAAAGCCTGCTAAACACCGGAAATTCCGGCAGGCGATGCGGGAAAAAGACAGATAAGTCGAATAATGGGATCGACCTGATTTCCCAATTATCGGGATCGCGGCCGGTTAAATGATTTCGGCAATTTTTTAAATCGGAAATGCAATAGCGCCGATCATTTCGAATTGCGTCATTAATGAAAGACGATCGCGCACGGCAACCGCGCGCCTGGCCGGGCGCGACGGCGCCGCCGGTTTTCTGGCACCATCTGGCGATCTTGCGCGACGGCCGCGGCCGCGCGCGCCGCTGCCCCGGCGGCACGACTCAAACAACGATGGAGGCAAACCCGATGCCCACAGCGCTGCAACCGGAGCGTGCCGGCCCGTCGCGGCCGGATGCCGGCGCGACCGACCCCGACCGCATGGCCGCGTGGCGGCTCGCGATCTGCCTGTCGCTCGGCAGCGCGATCGCGCTCGGCCTCGCGCGCTTTTCGTATGCGTTGCTGCTGCCGCCGATGAAGGCCGATCTCGGCTGGACGTTCGCGCAGGCCGGCGCGCTGAATACGGCAAACGCGGCCGGCTACCTGATCGGCGCGCTCGCGTTTCCGTTGCTGTCGCGGCGC
Organism: Burkholderia sp. DN3021; assembly: GCF_049805555.1. Lineage (NCBI taxonomy): Bacteria > Pseudomonadati > Pseudomonadota > Betaproteobacteria > Burkholderiales > Burkholderiaceae > Burkholderia > Burkholderia sp. DN3021. The sequence continues at coordinate 51,779 of NZ_JBNCAB010000002.1, forward strand.
TGGCGCGCGGGCACGCTGCTCGCGGCCGGCTGCGCGCTGACCGCGTTGCTGATGGCCGCGTGCGGGTTCACGTCGAACATGCACGCGCTGCTCGTGCAGCGGCTCGCGACGGGCGTCGGCAGCGCGCTGATCTTCATCAGCGGCGGCGTGCTGGCCGCGCGGCTCGCGTCGGCGTCGCCGCGCGATGCGGGGTTGCTGCTCGGCCTCTATTACGGTGGCACGGGGTGGGGCATTGTCGCGTCGTCGCTGCTCGTACCGGCCACGCTTACGCATGGCGTGCACGGCTGGCAGCCCGCATGGTTTGCGCTCGCGTTCGCGTGCGTGCTGTTCTCGGCGGTGGCCGTGTCGGCCGCGCGTCGTATCGAGCGCGAGCATGCGGTACACGCCGCGCCGCGCGCCAGCGCGCTGGAGGCCGTCACCGCGAGCCCCGCCCGCTTCGCGCTCGCGCTGGCCGGCTACGGCCTGTTCGGCGTCGGCTACATCGGCTACATGACGTTCATCGTCGCGCTGCTGCGCGGCGCGGGGATGAGCGGCACGGTGGTATCGGCGTTCTACGTGATGCTCGGCGTCGCGACCGTCGTCTCGGCGCGATTGTGGTCGCGCTTGCTCGACCGGATGCGCGGCGGCCAGGCGCTGGCCGTGCTCAACGCGCTGCTCGGCATCGCGACGCTGATGCCCGCGATGTTCGTGCATCCGGCCGCCGCGTTCGCGTCGGGCGTGCTGTTCGGCGCGACGTTCCTGTCGGCCGTCGCATCGACGACCGCGTTCGTGCGGCACAACCTGCCGCCCGACGGTTGGGCGAAAGGGATCAGCGCGTTCACGACGGTCTTCGCGTTCGGTCAGATCGCCGGGCCCGTCGCGATCGGCTGGGTGTCGGACAGCGCGGGGCTCGCGCGCGGGCTCGTCTATTCGGCGCTGACGCTGTTCGCGGGCGCCGCGCTCGCGGCCGGGCAGCGCGCGTTGCGGGCTGCCGCGTAGTCAGGCGAAGGTCACCGCTCGATCTGCCGGTTCCAGCGCGTATCCCACTGCGCGCGGCGCGCGTTGATCGCGGTCCAGTCGACCACCGTCACCTTGCGCACCAGGTCGTCGACATTGCCGAGGCTCTGCTGCATCGCGGCGGGCATCTTCGCGAGACGGTTGGTCGGGATCTGCTTGCCGGCCTCGGCGGCCTTCGTCTGCGCGGGCGCGGACAGCAGGAACTGCGCGAGCTTCTGCGCAAGCTGCGGATCGGGATTGTTCGCCACCACGCACAGGTCGACGAGCAGCAGCACCGGGCCTTCCTTCGGGGTTGCATATGCGACCGGAATGCCCTTGTCCTGCAGGTCGCCGACGCCCGTCGGCGTGAGCGGGAACAGGCCGGCCTCGCCGGTCTGCACCATCTCGGAGATCTTCGCCGAGTTCGGGATGTACTCGACGACGTTCGGCCCGACCGTGCTCGCCCACTTGCTGAAGCCGGGCTCCACGTTCTGCTCGCTGCCGCCGAGCAGCCGGTTGATCGCGAGGAAACCGTGCAGCCCGAACGTACTGCTCGACGCCGACTGGAACACGACCTTGCCCTTGAATTTCGGATCGGCGAAATCCATCCACGACGTCGGCGGCGCCCAGCCTTTCTCCGCGAACAGCTTCTTGTTGTACGCGATGCCGGTCATGCCGAGCTGCACGCCCGCGCCGACGTCGTCCTTCATCCGCGCGAACGGGTACAGCTCCTTCAGCACCGGCGAATCGTCGAGCTTCTGGCACACGCCGAGACTGACTGCACGCGCCATTACGCCGTCGTCGAGGAACGCGACGTGGATCTGCGGCTTGTTGCGGTTCGCAAGCAGCTTCGCGAGCACGTCCGACGACGTGCCGGGCACGACGACGACCTTCACGTTGTTCGCCTTCTCGAACTCGGGCAGCACCTGGCTCGTATAGGCCTTTTCCATCGGCCCGCCGTTCATGCCGATGTAGATCGTCTTCGTTTGCGCGAACGCGGGCGCGCTGGCGCCCGCGATGCAGAGTGCGGCTGCAGCCGCGATCGTACCGAGCAGTTTCATCGAGAGGTCTCCTCTTGGGGGAAAGGGGCGGTCGGCGCGGCTTGGCGGAAGAAGCGGCCGATCGAGAATGCATCGAGTGGCGTGGCGGTTTCGCCGATCGTCACGAGATCGGCGAGCACGTCGCCGACACCGGGCGCGAGCAGGAATCCGCCGCCGGAAAAACCGAAAGCATGCAGCAGGTTCGGCGTCGTGCGGCTCGCGCCGATGATCGGGTTGTGGTCGGGCGTGCAGCCTTCGACGCCGCTCCACGTGCGGATCAGCAGCGCGTCGCGCAGCGCGGGCAGCAGCGCGCACGCGTCGCGCATCACCGCGCGCGTCGTATCGACCGAAGGCTGGCCGAATTCGCCGTCGCCGCGGCCGCGCCCGCCGCCGATCACGCAATTGCCGCGCGCGACCTGCCGCGCGTACACGCCGCCGCCGTACACGCCGAGGTTGTGCGCGATGAACGGCGGCAGCGGTTCGGTCACCCACATGTTCGGGTAGATCGGCTCCATCGGCACGGCTTCGCCGAAGCGCTCGGCGATCGTGTTCGCCCATGCGCCGGCCGAATTGATCAGCCACGTCGCGGTGCATGCGCGGCCACCCGCGTGAATGTGGAAGCGCGTGCCGTCGTGCCGGACGTCGCCGACCGGCGTGTGCTCGAACACGTCCGCGCCCGCCGCGCGGGCCGCGCGTGCGAACGCGGGCGACACGAGGCGCGGGTTCGCATGGCCGTCGGTTTCGCACAGCGAGCCGCCGAGCGCCGCGCGGCCGAGCCACGGATAACGACGGCGGAACGCGTCGCCGCGCATCACCTGCAGCGGCAGGCCGTGCTCGCCGGCAAGCGCGGCATACGCATCGAGCGCGTCGAGATCGGCGTCGCTGCGCGCGAGCCGCAAGTGGCCCGACACGACGAATTCGCCGTCGATGCCGATCAGCTCGGGCAAGCGATCCCAGATGCGCCGCGCGCGCAGCGCGAGCGGCAATTGCTCGGCGGGGCGGCCCTGGCAGCGCACGCCGCCGTAGTTCACGCCGCTCGCCTGCGCGCCGCAGTCGCGCCGCTCGAACAGCCCGACGCGCAGGCCGCGCTGCGTCAGCGCAAGCGCGGCCGATGCGCCGACGAGGCCGCCGCCGACGATCGCGACGTCGTAATGCCGGTTCTCACTCATCGCGCGCCTCGTCGGGAATCGCCGCGACGTCGTCACCGGCGAGCGCGGCCGAGATCGGGAACGGCTTCACGGGTGGTTGCGCGCGCAACCGGCCGACGTCGGCGAGCGGCCGGCCGGTTTCGGCGGCCAGCACGAGTGCGGCCGCGTCGCCGCACATGCGCCCCTGGCAGCGGCCCATCCCGACGCGCGTCAACGCTTTCAGCCGGTTGAGTTCGGTTGCTGCGCCGCCGCGGATGCAGCGGCGCAGCGTGCCCGCGTCGATCTCCTCGCAGCGGCACACGATCGTGTCGTCGGGGCAGTGCGCGGCCTGCTCGACGGGCGGCGCGAATGCCGCTTCGAGGCCCGCGCGGAATGCGCCAATGCGGGCGAGCGTGCGTTCGAGTGTCGCCGCGTCAGGCTTGCCGGACGGCGATGGCAACGCAATGTCGGCATCGTCGAGCAACGCAAGCGCCGCGCGCCGGCCCGACGCTTCGGCCGCGTCGGCGCCGGCGATGCCCGCACCGTCGCCCGCGACGTAAATGCCGCGCACCGACGTGCGGCCGGCCGCGTCGCGCTCGGGCAGCCATGCGCGGTTGACCGGATCGAACCCGAACCGGCAGCCGGCGAGATCGGCGAGCTGCGTTTCCGAACGCAGGCCGAAGCCGAGGCCGAGCGCGTCGCAATCGAGCACGCGCGGCTGCGCATCGTCACCGGCCGCGCGCCACGCGAGCCCCGTTACATGTTGTTCGCCGAGCACGCGTTCGAGCGTGATACCCGTTTCGATCGCGACGCCATGCGCGCGCAGCCAGCCAATGTAATAGAGCCCTTTCGCGAAGGTCGACGGCATGCGCAGCAGCGCGGGCGCGGCGGCGGCCTGGCGGCGCAGCGGGCTCGTGTCGAGCACGGCCGCGACCTGCGCGCCGGCTTTCGCATACTGGTACGCGACAAGATAAAGCAACGGCCCCGTGCCCGCGAACACGATGCGCCGGCCGATCGCGCAGCCCTGCGCCTTCAGCGCGACCTGCGCGCCGCCGAGCGTATAGACACCCGCGAGCGTCCAGCCCGGCACGGGCAGCATGCGGTCGGTCGCGCCGCTCGCGACGATCAGGTGCGAGTACGGCACGGTAATTTCCCGCCCGTCCTGCAGCGTATCGACGCGGCCCGCGCCGCATGCCCACGCGAGCGTGTTCGGCCGGTAGTCGACGTGCGGCAGCAGCGCGGCCATCGTCCGGTGCACGGCGTCGGCCTTCGCGGCTTCGAATCCGTACAGCGTGCGCTTGCCGCGCGAGAAGCCGCCGTCGGCCGGCGGTTGACGATAGATCTGCCCGCCCCAGCGTGCGTTCTCGTCGATCACGACCGGGCGCAGCCCCGCGTCGACCAGCGCCTCGGCCGCGCGCACGCCGGCCGGCCCCGCGCCGACAATGACCGGTTGCAGTGCGTCGCTCATTGCGTGTCTCCGGTCGCGGCCGGTTGAACGGCGGTGAGGATTCGCATGCCTTCGACGATCGGCGTCGAGCATGCGCGCACGCGCGCGCCGGCCTCGGTGCGCACCCAGCAGTCCTGGCATGCGCCGATCAGGCAGAAACCCGCGCGCGGCTGGCCGCTGAATTCGCTGACGCGCACGCGGCGCTGCGCGACGAGGATCGCGGTGAGCACGGTGTCGCCGGCGAGCGCGTGCGCGGGGCGGCCGTCGAGCGTGAACGCAACGGCGGCGCGCTCGCGTTCGGCGACGCGCACGAACTGTGCGCCGTCGGCCGGATCGTTTTTGGAGCGGGAAACGGGAGTCGACATCAGTGTTGACCGATCAGGATGCGGTTCAGGCCGTACACGCGATCGAGCAGCAGCATCGCGCCGGCGGTGATGAAGATGACGAGCGCCGACACCGACGCCATCATCGGGTCGATCGATTCGGTCGCGTACATGTACATGCGCACGGGCAGCGTGACCGTCTGCGGCGACGTGACGAAGATCGACATCGTCAGCTCGTCGAAGCTGTTGATGAACGCGAGCAGCCAGCCGCCCGTGATGCCGGGCACGATCATCGGCAGCGTGATGCGGCGCAACGTCGTCCACGGGTCCGCGCCGAGCGAGCACGCGGCCTGCTCGATGCTGCGGTCGAGGCCCGCGACGGACGCGAGCACGAGCCGCATCACGAACGGCGTGATGACGATCATGTGCGCGAGCACGAGCCACGCGAACGAGCCGGTCGCGCCGATCAGCGCGAAGAAGCGCAGCAGCGCGATGCCGAGCACGAGGCCGGGGATCACCAGCGGCGACAGCAGCAGCCCGTTCAGGAACGCGCGGCCGGGAAACGCCGCGCGGCCGATCGCAAGGCCCGCCGGCAAACCGATCGCGAGCGACAGCGTCGCCGACGCGAACGCGAGCTTCAGGCTGTTGAAGAACGCGGTGACGAAGTCGGGATAGTCGAGGATCGCGCGGAACCAGCGCAGCGACAGCCCGTGGGTCGGCAGCGTCAGCGTTTCGTCGGGCGTGAACGCGACCAGCACGACGATCGCGAGCGGTGCGAGCACGAACAGCATCACGAGCGTGTGGAACGCGAGGGCGAAGGGGCCGTTCTTTCTCATCGGGATGCGCCTCCGAGGCTGCGTGCGTAGCGGCGTTCGAGCACGCGGTAGTAGGTGAGCATCACGACGAGGTTCGCGACCAGCAGCAGCACCGCGATCGTCGCGCCGAGCGGCCAGTTCAGCGAGCCGAGGAATTCGTCGTAGACGGCCGTGGCCGCGACCTTCAGCCGGCGTCCGCCGAGCAGGCCCGGAATCGCGAACGCGCTCGCCGATAGTCCGAACACCATCAGGCTGCCCGACAGCACGCCCGGCATCAGCTGCGGCAGCACGATGCGGCGCAGCGTCGTGAACGGCGACGCGCCGAGCGACAGCGCCGCGTGCTCGGTCTGCGGATCGAGCCGCTGCAGTGCGGTCCACACCGGAATCACCATGAACGGCAGCATCACGTGCACCAGCGCGATCACGATCGCGAAGGTCGTGTATTCGAGCTTGTACGGCCCGAGGCCGGCGAGCCCGAGCGCCTGGTTCACGAGCCCGCTCGTGTTCAGCAGCATGCTCCAGCCGAACGCGCGCACGACCACCGACACGAGCAGCGGCGCGAGGATGGCGAGCAGGAACAGCGAGCGCCACGGGTCGCGCATTTTCGACAGCACGTACGCTTCCGGCGTGCCGATCGCGACGCAGATCGCGGTCGTCAGCGCGGCGATGCCGAACGTGCGCGCGAAGATCGTGTGGAAGTACGGCGAGCCGAGCACTTCCGCGTAGTTGCCGAACTGGAGCGCGGCGATCGGCCCGGTGGCCGGGTCGTAGCGGTAGAACGTCAGCACGAACGTCATCGCGAGCGGCACGAGCACGAGCGCGGCGAACAGCACGAACGCGGGCGCGCACATCAGCCACAGCGGCGCATGCGCGCGCCACGTTGCGCGCACCGACGTACGCGGCGCACGGCGGGCGACGGCGAGGGCCGGCGCGCCGTCGGCGGGCAGCGGGCGGGAGGGCTGTCGCATTCAGGCCTCCCGGCGCATCACGCGCACCGCGTCGCTGTGCCAGTCGATGCCGACCGGCGCGCCTTCCGCGAGCGGCTCCACGCCTTCGTTCTGGCAGCACACGAGCACTTCGCCGAGCGCGCTGTCGACGCGGTACAGCCACTGGCTGCCGAGGAAGAAGCGGCTCGTGACGGTCGCGGCGAAGCGGCCCGCATCGGGCGCGCACAGCCGCAGCTTCTCGGGACGGATGCAGACCGACACCGCATCGCCGACGCGCATGTCGCGCTCGCGCGGCGGCAGGTGCGCGGTGCGCCCGGTTTCGGCGAGGTCGTGCCCGAGGTCGATGCGGATCGCGTCGCCGTCGTGCGCGACGACGGTGCCGGGCAGCAGGTTCGCCTTGCCGATGAACTGCGAAACGAAGCGGTTCTCCGGGCGCTCGTAGGCCTGGTACGGCGTGTCGATCTGCGTGACGCGGCCGGCTTCCATCACGACCACGCGATCGCTGATCGACAGTGCTTCCGATTGATCGTGCGTGACCATGATCGTCGTCGTGCCGATCTTGCGCTGGATCGCGCGCAGTTCGAACTGCATGTCCTCGCGCAGCTTCGCGTCGAGGTTCGACATCGGTTCGTCGAGCAGCAGCACCGGCGGCTCGATCACGACCGCGCGCGCGATCGCGACGCGCTGCCGCTGGCCGCCCGACAGCTCGCGCGGAAAGCGGTGCGCGAGCGTATCGAGGCGCACGAGCGCGAGCGCCGCGCGGATGCGCTCCGCGCGCTCGGCCTTGTCGACGCCGCGCATGTCGAGGCCGAAGCCGACGTTCTCCGCGACGCTCATGTGCGGAAACAGCGCATAGCTCTGGAACACGATGCCGAGCCCGCGGCGGTTCGGCTTCAGGTGCGTGATGTCCTGCCCGTCGAGCGCGATGCGGCCGCGCGTGACGTCGACGAAGCCGGCGATCATCTGCAGCGTGGTGGTCTTGCCGCAGCCCGACGGCCCGAGCAGCGACACGAACTCGCCTTGTTCGACCGACAGGTTGACGTCGGCGACGGCGGTGAGTTCGCCGAAGGTTTTCGTCAGATCCGTAAGCGTGAGAAACGACATGGGGAGCTCCGGGTTCGCACACCGCGTAGCCGGTGCGCCGATGACGCGGACTCTAGCCAGCCATATTTCGGAGCGTCAATTTCGAATTCTGCTGAACGGGATGAATTTCGAAAAAATTCCGGTGAACGGAACGGATCGACGTATCGCGCGCAAATCGTTCCGATGGATGAAGGGTGGCCGGGCCGCGAAACGCGCGCGTCAATCCCGTGCACACCCGGATGCCCGTGGAATTTCGGCCGGACGACAATGGCGGCTACCGTATTCCGTTCAATGAAATCGTCGAGGAGAGCCGGCATGCAGGAACCCCTTTCGTCCGGAATGCCCGGCACGCCCGCCGCGCGCGCGCCCGGCGCCGACGACGAAGCCGATCCGGCCGGCGCGCCGGGCACCGGCATGCTGCAGCGCGCGTTCGCGATCCTGCGTGCGCTGGCCGGCATGCAGCAGGACGGCGTGCGCGTCACGCATCTCGCGAAGGCCGTCGGCCTCACGCAGGGCACCGCGCACCGGATCCTGCAATCGCTGATCGCCGAAGGGATGGTCGAGCAGGACGAGCAGTCGAAGCTGTACCGGCTGAGCGTCGATTTCTTCGCGCTCGCCGCGCTGGCCGGCAACCCGAGCAGCATGCGCACGCTGTGCCGTCCCGCGCTGCTGCGGCTGTGCGCGAGCCTCGGCGAGACGATCTTCCTGCTCGTGAAGAGCGGCTTCGACGCGGTGTGTCTCGACCTGTGCGAAGGGCCGTTCCCGATCCGCTCGTTTACCGGCGACATCGGCGGGCGCATTGCGCTCGGCGTCGGGCAGGGCAGCCTCGCGATCCTCGCGTTCCTGCCCGAAGCCGAACGCGAGGAAGTGATCCGCTTCAACGTGCCGCGCATTCGCGGCTACGGCGTGCTCGACGAGGTGTACCTGCGCACCGAGATCGAACGCGTGCGGCAGCTCGGCTACGCGGGCCGCAACAGCGGCGTGCTCGACGGGATGGCCGGCGTCGCGGTGCCGATCCTCGATCGCACCGGTTATCCGGTCGGCGCGCTGAGCGTCGGCACGCTCGCGTCGCGGCTCGGCGACGACCGGATGCCGATGGTCGTCGAACTGCTGCGGCGCCAGGCCGACGCGATCGGGCCGCGCACCAACCCGTTCGATGCCGCGTTGCGGCGGCCGATGCACGGGCTATCCGGGAAAACCGTATAGCGGCGTCACGTCGATCATCGGGCGCTGCCCGGTGCCCGGGCTGATCGATGCGGCGAAGGCGCTGTCGATCGATCGCGAAGTCGGTCCGCTCGAAGCCGGCAAGCTCGCCGACGTCATCCTCGTCGACCTGTTCCGCATCGCACATGATGCCGATGAACATGCCGGCGTATCGCGTGACGTGCTTCGCGAATGCGGCCGATGCGTGCATGACGATGGTCGGTGGAAGGGGCGGCCTCGCGGGCTCGCACGTGAGGGTTTCGTCCGCGTCGGGCAACGCAACAATGCCGATGGTTGGCCGTCGGCGGACATGCTAGGATTTCTCTCAAACAACTCCGGAGACTGCTATGCCGTTCATCTGCGAAAACGTTGAATGTCGTGCCGTACTGGCTCGCGGGCAGGTCAGGTCCAAACACGAGGACGAAGGGTGGTGCTTCTACTGCCCGGACTGCAACGCCAGGAACGAGTTGAAGGATATTGGCGTTGCTGGCGGTCCTGTCGAGTTGGTACAACCTGAAAGATCCGATCTTCCGCACAAGGTCATTGCGACGGCCCGACCACTGGAGGACGGCAGATACGCCGCGCAATTGCGCGTTCAGCGGGCACTCGGCGTGAAAGGAACGTACGCGGCCGAAGAGCACTGGGAGCAGCTCGGTGTGTTCCCGAACCCGCAAGAGGCCGTAGCGCATGCGAAGTCGTTCGCAACGGATCTGCTGGAACGAACGGCCTAGTCGCGAGCGGCACGCTCGATTGCGCGATACCCGGCCATGCGCGGATCGGTACGGGAGGCCCACGACCGTGGGTCCGCGCGGCAACCTGGTGCCGGGCGGCGTGCGCAAACGGGTAGCGAGTCACGCTGAATACCCCGCGAAACCCGAACAAGAGGTAACCAACCTCGTTTCACGCAGCGGCACTGACAGCGAGCTTGACGAATAGCCTGGCTGCTTCGTTGCCGTGGGACAACGCACGCAGTGCGAGGGCGAGCGCCAGCTGTGCGTCGTGGGTGGCCGCGCTCCGATCCTGCTCGAAGAGTTTGACGGCGTGGCGCATGTGTTGCGCCGCTTGCGTGTGAAGCTCGACGGCCGCGGCATGAAGTTTTGCCACGTCCGCGGCACTTGCGCCCGAGCCGATCGATGATGGCGTTGTGGGTGGCGTATTGGCGCCGTGCGCGCCGGCGTCGTGCGCCTGATCGATCGCATGCAACGTGTGACCATGGGCCATCATCGCCTGATGTGCGGCGTGGGCAAAGTCCTTGCCGTCCTCGAAATGCCGCGACGCCTCGCGGTGATATCGCGCGGCCTGCTCGTGGTGTGACGCCGCGGCTTCGAGATGCCCTTTCTTGCTGTGCTTCGTGTTCATGCCGGCTCCTGTGCAACTTCAGGACTGACTCGGATGGCGACCGATTGGAAGACACGGTGGCGGGTCGCAGCGACGTTCTAATCTACACGCACTTGCGTCTTGCGTGGCATTTGCTTGTCGTGGGAAACCGGTATCGCGGTCGGGCTGCTTTTTTCGCCGGGTCGTTGTGGTGATCAATGTGTATTGGACCGCTCATACACAACGTTGGCGGGGCTCACCGCTCCCGACTCGACATGAGACGCTCGCTGATCGCGCTCTGAGCTTGCCGTCCGCCATTCCAGGGCATCGCGAATGGCCGACGAAGCGTGACCTGCTGTGTGACCTGACGTCCAGGTGCGACGCCGCCGGTGAATAATGCCCGGCCGATCACGGGTGGCCGTGCTGCAGAAAAGCAGAGGTTCGTTGGGCGGGCACATCAGCGCCTGAACGGGAACCGCGAACAGCTACCTGCGAAACGCGCTTCGCGTACGCCAAGCACGTCGACGTCCACCGACAAGCGGCTCAGATCACGCAGTCGGAACGGTTCCGCCGTCGATGACGTACTCGGTGCCGGTGATGGCGCTGGCGCGTGCCGAGACAAGGAAACCGATGAGTTCTGCCACTTCCCGGGGAGAGCATGGCCGGCCAAGAGGAATGCCGCCGAGCGAATCCATGATGACTTTCCGGGCGCCGTCCGTATCGATGCCGTTCCGCTTGGCAATTCTGGCGACGAGATTCTCGGCGGCATCCGTTGCGACCCAGCCCGGGGAGACACGTACGACCCGAACGCCTTTCGGACCGACTTCCTTGGACAAGGCTTTGCTGTAGTTCGACAGGGCAGCCTTGGCGGCGGCATAGGCAATCGTGGCTTCCGGCAACGGCAATTGCCGCTGGATTGACGTGACGTGGATGATGACGCCCGAGCGTTGCTCGACCATCGAGGGTAGCAGCGCGCGATCGATGCGCACTGCCGGGAACAGGTTCAGGCTCAATGCCTTGTTCCATTCGTCGTCGTCGAGCACCCTGAAGCCACCCGCCGGCGCAGATGAGCCACCCGCCACGTGCACGATGATATCGACGCCGCCGAGCCGTTCGAGCACGGCGTCGACAATGGTTTTACAGCCCTCGGCCGTCGTGATGTCCGCACCGATGAACCTTTCTTCGGAAAGGTCATCGGGACGCGAACGTGCCGTCGCAAGGACATTCGCGCCGGCCTCGCAAAGGTGCGCGACAACGGCTTTACCGACTCCTTTGGTCCCGCCTGTGACAAGCGCTCGCAGGCCCTGAAGTTCGAGTGCGGCGCTCATCAGTGAATCTCCAGAGACACGATCTTGCCGCCGGCCAGAACAAACGTGTAGGTCAGCTCGACCGGGCTACCGGGGAAGGCGCCGGTGAGTCTGGCGCGCATCGTCACGGCGGCGCCATCCTGGGACACGTCCAACGGCTCGACGTTGTATTGGTACCTGGCTTTGGCGTCCTTCTTCCAGGCCTGGATGGCTTCGAGCCCCTCGATAGTGCGGCCCTCGTCGCGCACGACGGCATCGGCAGCGAAGCAGTTCGCGAGAGGAGCGGTGTCACTGGTCGCTTCCGCGTTCAGATAGACATCCAGTGGCGGGGGCAGGGTCATGTTCATCGGACTTTTCCTGAACGTCACGCTTGTGTGTCCCAATGATGGCGCTATAGTTACCACATCGCAAGAACGCACTAAAAAGTAAGTAAGCCGTGCCCAACCGAAAAGCCTACACTCCCACGACCGCTGCGATCGACGTCGAAGCCGCATTCAAGCTGCTGGAAGGACGCTGGAAGCTGGTCATCCTGTTTCACCTTTTTGGTGGTCAGGTGCGACGCTTTTCGGACCTCGAGAGGCTGATCCCAGGCATCACGCAAAAGATGCTTGCCCAGCAGCTGCGCCGCCTCGAAGAGGACGGCATCGTGACGCGCACGGTCTATCACCAGGTGCCGCCGAAGGTGGATTACCGCCTGACCGATTGGGGGCAGGCGCTGTGCCCGGCACTGGACGCGATCCTGAAATGGGCGGAGCGCCGTGAAGATTTTCCATCGGCTGCGTCGAGCGTGCGTGTCTAAGGCTGACTGACCTGTTTTCCTGAATTCGAATTCTGTGGGTCGTCGACGAGGTGCCTGCCAAGTCAACGGACGCGTCTGCATCGGTTTGGGGTGCTCTCCCAACGTGTTCGGGGTCACACCGCCGGGTCGCGGTATGGTCGGACCGCGTCAGCGATCCGCCACTTTCCGTAATGGCCGACGAGATAAGGGCCGACGCGTTATCCGCGGTCGTCTCATGTCGCTCCCGGAGCGGACGGTGGTAAATCTTGTCCGACCATGCCGCGTCCGACCCTCGATTCGCCGTCAAGCGCGAATGAGATTCCCGGTCACTGAAGTTTGTCAGATCGATGCGCGCGACTATACTTCGATCGTCTGACGAAATTGGGCCAATCTTTGGGGCTGAGTTTGACCCAACACATACGCGGCCCGACATACAGGGTACCGCGGTGAGTCGACGTTGACGCATTGAACCAAAGTTGCTGCAAGCGTGGAGCGGCCGGAATCGTCCAACTGTCCTAAGCAATCGTGTATCTGCGGCCCGACCCGTCACCGTGGAGGCTTCGACCGACCCCACGCCGCCGATCGGTTCGATGCGAATGCGATCGCGCTGGGCGGGATCGATGCGTCCCTATACGTGCTCGGGCGCTTTTTGTCGGCGCAACTCGAGATCGGTTCGATTCAGCGGCAACCGTTGGCGGGATTGCGGGGAGAACCTGGCATGCGTTTTCAATCTAGGCTTCACCACGGACAGGGGGAGGCACGGTCTGGGCCTCACGCCGGGGCTTACATGGAACCGCACTGGCTGCCCAGGGGCGTGCGCTCCGGCAGACACGGTGCGACGACGCCTGCAAAGGCGGGATCGTTGCCCTGGATCCACCACTGGCACCGTCAAGGGTCCTGCGTGAGCGCGCAGAGCGATCCGGTCAATCGTCGCGTCCTCGTGATCAACGACAACGTTGCGGCGCACCAGAATTTCCGCAAGATTCTCGCTCGCCCACTGGACGGCGAAACTGCGCTGGCCGCAACCCAGGCGCCGTTGTTCGGCGAGGTTCCAGCCGGTCGCGCGGCGTTTCAGATCGATTCCGCCTATCAGGGCCGGGAAGCGCTGGAGCGGGTCGTGCGTGCGCTGGCGGAGAACAAACCCTATGCGATGGCCTTTGTCGACACGCACATGCTGCACGGTTGGGACTGCTTTCAGACCATCGAGCGACTCTGGCAAGTGGATCCGAAGCTGCAGTTTGCCCTGTGCAGCCCGCATTCCGATCCCCCTTGGGGCACCCTGGCCAGGCGCCTGGGCGCAGACGACCGGCTGCTCATTCTCAAGAAGCCATTGAACAACATCGAGGTCCGTCAGACGGCCAGCGTGCTGACCACGAAGTGGCAGATGACGAAAGAGGCGGCCTTCAAGACGGGCGACCTGGAAGAGGTCGTCGAGGAAAGAATCGATGCGCTTGCCGAAGCCAACATCATCGTCCAGAACAGTCCGGTCATCCTTTACCGTCTGCGCGGCGTGCCGTCGTTTCCGCTCATCTACATATCGCATGACATCGCCAGGTTCGGCCACGACCGCGCTGCCTTGCTCGCTTCGCCAGTCTGGGCCAACGAGCTTGTCGCCCCGGACGACCAGGCCAAAGTCGATGCGGCACTGGCGCGAGTATTGGACAAGGACACCGAAGGGGTCTCGATCGAGTTCCGCTTGCGCACTGGCGACGGCGCTTACCGTTGTGTCGAGAATCGCTATGTTCCGGTCCGCGACAAGGATGGACGGCTAATCGAAGTCGAAGGGATCATCATCGACATTGCCGAGCGCAAGGCAGCGGAGGAAAAGATCGCGCGGCTCGCTCACACCGATGCGCTCACGGGATTGGCGAATCGGGCCGGCTTCCTCGCGCGGGTGCGCCAGGCTTTCGCCGCAGCCCGACATGGCACCATGCCGTTTGCGATCTTGTTTGTCGCGCTCGACCGCTTCAGGCTGGTCAACGACAGACTGGGTTATCCGATCGGCGACCGGTTGCTTCGGGAGGTGGCGGAGCGGCTCGGGAATTGCGCTCAGGAAAGCGACCTGGTTGCCCGGATGGGCGGCGATGCGTTTGCCGTGCTGCAGGGCGAGATGGTCGAGCCGGTGGACGCCGGGGCACTGGCTGCGAAGCTCCAGGCGGCGCTGGCGGCTCCCTATCTGCTTGATGGCAACGATGTGCGGATTACGGCGAGCATCGGCATCCGTGCGTACGTCCCGGGCGACAGTGGAGCAGACGCCATGCTGATGCAGACCGATTTGGCGCTCCAACGCGCGAAGCATCAGGGCGGCAACCGGTACCGCTTTCATTCTGACGAACTCGACCAGGAAGTACGCGAACGTGTCGCACTCGCCGACGACTTGAGAGGCGCGATGGATCGCGGCGAGCTGGAACTCCAGTACCAACCCGAGGTCGAGTTGTCCTCCGGAAACATTCTCGGAATGGAAGGGCTGGTTCGCTGGCATCACCCGACGCGGGGCCTCATTGCTCCCGGTGTGTTCATTCCGATCGCCGAGAGGGACGGCACCATGGCAGCGCTTGGGCGCTGGGTGCTGGATCAGGCGTGCCGGCAAATGAGAGCGTGGCGCGACGAGGGGGTGGCCCCGCTGATGATCGCGATCAATCTGTCTCTGTTCGAGCTCTGGAGTGCTCAAACGTTCGTGCGCGATGTCGCTGAAGCGGCCGCGAAGTGGCGCCTCGCTCCCTCCGATCTGGAATTCGACGTGACCGAGGCGACTCTGGCCAGGCTGTCGTGGGCACAAAGCGACATACTCCCGCAGCTGCATGCGCTCGGCGCGAAGCTTGCCATTGACGATTTCGGTAGCAATTACGCGTCATTTGAGTATGTCAAGGCTTATCGCGTGAACCATCTCAAGATCGCGCGATCCCTCATCCACCGGTCTACCAGCGATCCCGAGAGTGCGGCGACGATACGTGCCATCGTCACCTTTGCGCACAGTATCGGGATCGGCGTCATTGCCCAAGGTGTGGAGACCGAGCAACAGCGTGCGCTTCTGGCTGCGACGAATCGGGCGACGAGTGCGCAAGGCTTCCGTTTCAGCGAAGCGGTGGGGGCCGCTCGCGCCAGCGAACTCCTGCGCCAAGGCCACATCGCGCCATGCGCGGCGCCTTGTCCGGAAGGGTAGGCGTTCGATTGTCGCGGCTGCACGTTCCGCACGGGTACCCGTTGACGAAAACCGAAAACCGACACGCATAGCGCATCGATGGTTCCGGAGCCGACTGGCTGGTTCGGCCGATTCGGGTCGTCAAGCGATACCCGAGGCAATCCGCGAAGAATTTCCTGCATCGACGTCGCGATTGCCGGAAACGAAGAAGGGGCGGCGCGCGGTGGTTGGCGGCGCCCCCTCCCCGTTTTCCCCGGCCCCCACCCGCCCCCCCCACTGGGGCTTTGGGGTGGGGGTTTGGGGGTTTTTAATGAGACCCCGGAGGTATGCGATTATTTTTTGGCTGGTGGGGGGGGGGTTGGGCCTAAAAGGAGGGGGGGGGGGGGGGGGGGGCGCCCCCCCCCCCCTTCCCGTTTTCCGCCGGCCGCTACCGGCCACCGCAAGTGCGGATTGCGATGGGGCGTGGCGGGGGCATCGTTACGCGGCCGACGCCCGTTCCGTGCCGGCTTGTTCGCGCGCCGCGACCAGCGTCCGGATGCGCGCGCGATCGGCAGTCGTCTCCGGCGTGAAAATCACGAGCGTCAGGTCGGGCCGGTCGTTTACCGCCAGGTCCATTACTTCACCTTGAACGAATAGTCGCCGTGTGTGCGATGTCCGTCCGACGCGACTGCGACCCAATGCACCGTGTATGTGTCGGGCGGCAACGTTGGCAGCGCGACATGTATCGACTTCCTGTCGTTCGAATCGACTTCGGCCTTTGCAGTATTCACTTGTTTACCATTCGAATTGCTGACGTTCAGCGAACTGAACGCGGGTTCGAGCGGCCCGTCGAACGCGATCGCCACGCGTGCAGGCGCCGCTACTTCGGCTCCCGCCGACGGTGACTGATTTTGCGGAAACACATGGGCGCATGCCATCGACGCGATCAAGATACCTGTAGCGATGGCTGCTGCGCGCAAGCCGTGACGAAGTCGCTTGAGTGTCGGCATGGCTATTCCCCTTTGCCGAAAAATGGCTTGCCAAGCGAGTGGGGCATCACGTCGTCCAGAAACAGGTGTGCCTGAAACAGGACGCCAACGCCCTTTCCGCTTGCATGGTTGACAGGAATGACCGCTTCGGCGCCAAACTGGCCCCATCGGTTGAGCCAGAGCAGGCCGGGATTGATGCTGCCGGTCGTATGTCCCGAACAGGGGCCGCCTGTACAGGTGCTCATCGGGAACTCGACGACCGGGATCAGGTTGCTGAGCGGTGCCTTGAGCCCCACGTCCTGCACGAAATTCTGCAGATACGGCAGGCTGTATTGCACGGTGACGCCCCAGCTCAACGAATTCGGGTCGGCGCTGTTCATCGTCAGGCGCGGACCGATGGTCCCGGTGATCGCGAGCGGCTTCAGATACTTCAGGCTATCCGGCAAATCGCCGAATCCCTTGCCGACGTATAGCGTCGGCGTGATCGCCGAGTGCGGATCGGCGATCGACCTCGCTCCGGTGCCGCCCAGTTCCGCGACCGCACCAACGGAGGCCATGAACTCGTGTTTTTCGTTGACGTAGAAGCGATATTTGGCACCGATCGCGAAGTTGTCGAATCCGCGGGCCGACCCGCCATTCGGCGCGTTGACGTTGACGTAGGTTGCCACCACCGAAAGCGCGAAACTGGGCGTGATCAGTTTGTCCCACTCGAGCGACGTCGTGTTGGTGTTCTGCTCGTCGCCATCGTCGGTCAGCGATTTGACGTGGCCGAATTCGAGATTGACTTCGTCGCCGACACCGGGGTCGTCGACCGCCATCGTCGCCGGGAAAACCCGGTTGCCGGCAATCGCGTGCGCCGATGCGAGCGATGGAAACAGAAGCGGGATGGCGATAGTCGCCGGAGCAATGAGGGCGGCAAGCATCGGCATGCTGCCGCGTGCAGGAATGATGGTGCGCATGGTTCGATCCGTGTAAGAGGCGCTGATGTGCTCGCGAGCCTGTCAAAAGACGCGCGAGGACTGGCGATGCAATGACACCTGCATCGCCGCGGGGCTGACTCGATCAGGATGAAACCGGGGGCGCACGCGGCTGGGCCGCAGCGAAGTGGAAAACGTTATGGGGTGTCTGGAACGCTGGTGCCGACGTGCGAAGAATCGGCCAATCCATCGGCACGAATCCCGAGGTCCCGCCCAGCAACGCGGGCATGTCGGCAAGCAGGCCGCAATACGCGCATGCCTGCCAGTGGCCCGCCTTCTCGGGCAACGATGCGTGGTCGGGACCCGCAACGTCCGCGCCGTTCTGCGCGGTACAGAACGCCCCGGAGACAGCGTCGAACTGCCGCTCGGACGAAAGGCTTTGCGATATCGTTGGCGCGAGCGTCGCCATCAGGATTGCAAGCAATCCCAGGATGCTGCCTATCCTCCTGCGAAACAGGGCTGACATGATTTTGGTGGAATCGCACACTCGTCGGCACGTTGCGCGGAGTATGGCATAGCTGCCGGACGGTCCAGATGGGGAAGTTCCCTACTTATGTGTGGGCATCGGGAGGTGCTTCGCGCCTGTTCGGACTAGTCCCCGGCGTCTGCCTTTTCATGCCGGCTTTTTCGCGCGCCGCGACCAGCGTCCGGATGCGCGCGCGATCGGTGGCCGTCTCCGGCGTGAAAATCACGAGCGTCAGGTCGGGCCGGCCGTTTACCGCGAACGCCGAGTATTCGAGCGCGATCCGCCCGACGGCCGGATGGCGGATCTCCTTGGTGCCTTCTTCATGCGCGCGGATATCGTGGTCGCGCCACAGTGCGTCGAACTCGGCACTCGTCGCGCGCATCTCGTCGACGAAGGCCTGCACGGTTTGTGTCGCGCCGCCGCGCGCGACATCGGCGCGAAACGCACCCACCGCGAACCGCGCGACCTGTTGCCAGTTCGACTGCGCATCGCGCACGCGCTGGTCGACGAAGATCAGCCGCAGGATGTTGCGCCGCTCCGGCGGCAGCGTTGCATAGTCGGTCAGCGTCGCGGCCGCCGCGTCGTTCCATGCAACGACGTCCCATGTCGCCGAACGCACGATCGCGGGGCTCGCTTCGAGCGAATCGAGCACGTGCTGCAGGCGCGGCGTCACGCTGTCGGTCGCGTGGTAGCGCACTTCGGGCGGATGGCCGACGCCGATCAGGAACAGGTGCTCGCGTTCGGCGTCGTTCAGCAGCAGCGCATTCGCGAGCCGGTCCAGCACGTCGACCGACGGCGCACCGCCACGCCCCTGTTCGAGCCACGTGTACCACGCGGCGCTCACGTGCGCGCGCTGCGCGACTTCCTCGCGCCGCAGGCCCGGTGTGCGGCGGCGCGCGACCGGCAGGCCGAGCGCGGCCGGGTCGAGTTTCTCGCGGCGATCCCGAAGGTACGCGCCGAGCAGGTTGTCGGGTGCGTCTGCCATAGCCTGTTAGTTCGTTTACCGGTAAACCGTCACGTCTTCACCGCGAGCGGCCGTCGACAGATAGTAATCCTCCATTCCATCCGGAGGTGCTGAACATGCGTGTCTTTGTCACTGGAGCATCGGGATTCGTCGGCTCCGCCGTCGTTGCCGAACTCGTTGCCGCCGGCCATTCGGTGCTCGGGCTTGCACGATCCGATGCGGCCGCCGCGTCGGTTGCGGCCGCAGGCGCCGATGTCCATCGCGGGTCGCTGGAGGATCTCGACAGCCTGACGCGCGGTGCCGATGTCGCCGATGCGGTGATCCACACGGGATTCAATCACGACTTCTCGCGCTTCGCGCAGAACTGCGAACTCGACCGACGTGCGATCGAGACAATCGGTGCGGTGCTCGCGGGCTCGGCGCGACCGCTCGTCGTCACGTCGGGCCTCGCGCTCGTCGCGCCCGGCCGCGCGGCGACCGAGGACGATCCGCACGTGCCGGCGTCGCCGACCTATCCGCGTATGTCAGAAGCCACTGCGGCCGCGCTCGAAGCGCGCGGCGTGCATGCGTCGGTCGTGCGCTTGCCGCCGTCCGTGCACGGCGACGGCGATCACGCGTTCGTGCCGCGCCTGATCGCGATCGCGAGAGAGAAGGGCGCATCGGCCTATCTCGGCGATGGCGGCAATCGCTGGCCTGCCGTGCACCGGCTCGACGCGGCACGCGTTTATCGGCTCGCGATCGAACGCGGCGCGGCCGGCGCGCGTTATCACGCGGTCGACGATACGGGGGTGCCGTTCCGCGACATCGCGGCGGTGATCGGCCGGCGGCTGAACGTGCCGGTCGTCGCGAAATCGGCGGCGGAAGCGGGCGAGCACTTCGGCTGGTTTGCGATGTTCGCGGGGATGGATGCGCCCGCAACCAGCGAGCGTACGCGTGCATCGCTCGACTGGGCGCCGACGCAGCCGGGGCTGCTTGCCGATATCGACCGGCCGCGGTATTTCGAAAGCTGAGCGGGCGACGCGCGCCGTTGTGGGCGGGCGATTCGCGGAGGCTGTCCGCCGCCGGCCGCCCACCGCCGGCCGCCGGTCGCGCGTCATTCGACCGGATGCAGATCCTGCAGCAGCGTCGGCACGAGTTCCGACACGGTCGGGTGGATGTGCATCGCGCGGCTGATCGTCGTATACGGCGCGCCCGCGGCCATCACGTCGAGCATCTCGTGCACGACCTCGTCGCCCGTCACGCCGAGGATCGACGCGCCGAGGATCGCGTGGCTGTCCGCGTCGACGATCACTTTCATGAAACCCTGGCTTTCGCCTTTTTCGACCGCGCGGCCGACGCGCGTCATCGGGCGCGTGCCGACGAGCAGCCTGCGGCCCGTCTGCTTCGCTTCCGCGAGCGTCATGCCGACGCGGCCGAGCGGCGGATCGATATACATCGCGTAAGCCGCGATGCGGTCGGACACCTTGCGCGGATCGCCGTCGAGCAGGTTGGCCGCGACGATCTCGTAGTCGTTGTACGCCGTGTGCGTGAACGCGCCGCGCCCGTTGCAATCGCCGAGCGCCCAGATGCCGGGCACGTTCGTGCGCAACTGCTCGTCGACGTCGATATAGCCGCGCGCGTCGGTCGCGACACCCGCGCGATCGAGCCCGAGATCGTCGGTGTTCGGCACGCGGCCGACCGCGAGCAGCAGGTGCGAGCCCTCGACCTCGCGGCTGCCGCCCGCGCAGTCGAGGCCGACCGCGATGCCGTCGCCGTCGCGCCGCGCGCTCAGGCAGTTCGCGTCGAGCTGCACGTCGATGCCTTCGTTTTCGAGGATCTCGCGCACGGCTTGAGACACGTCGTCGTCCTCGCGGCGGATCAGGCGCGAGCCCTTCTCGACGATCGTGACCTTCGACCCGAAGCGGCGGTACATCTGGCCGAATTCGAGCCCGACGTAGCTGCCGCCGACGATCACGAGATGCTCGGGCAGGAAGTCGACGTCCATCATCGTCGAGTTGGTGAGGTATGGCACCGAGTCGAGGCCCGGCATCGCCGGCACCTGCGCGCGTCCGCCGACGTTGATGAAGATGCGTTCCGCTTCGAGCAGTTCGTCGCCCACGCGCACCGCGTCGGCGCGCTCGAATCGGGCATGACCCTGAAACACGGTCGTGTTCGAGAGGCCGCGCACCCATTGTTCGACGCCATGGTTCGAGCGGCCGGAGATCTGGTCCTTGCGCGCCTTCACGGCTTTCATGTCGACGGTGACGGCGCCGCCGACCGACACGCCGTATTCGGCGGCGCGCCGCGCGAGTTGCGCGGCGTATGCGCTCGCGATCAGCGTCTTGGTCGGAATGCAGCCGGTGTTCACGCAGGTGCCGCCGAAGCGGCCGCGTTCGACGATCGCGACTTTCATCCCGGCGGCGGACAGCCGCGCGGCGAGCGGCGGGCCGGCTTGCCCGGTGCCGATGACGATTGCATCGAAGTGTTGCGTCATGACGTCCTCCTGCGTGGGTGCAACGAGGGAAGGCGTGCGGGCGAGCCGCATGCGGCGGCGGCGCACGGTCGCGCGACGGCGAGCGCTTATGGTAGTCCTGTTGGCGTGCGCTCGCGAGAACCGGAAGAGCGGGCGACGCAAGGAGCGCGACAGACAGGCCACGCGCCGGTGCGGGTACGAGGCGGCCGGCGCGCGGCGCAACCGGTCGCAGCGCGTTGCGCCGGTCGCTTCAGTTTCAGTCCTTGCGCTTCCATTGACCGAACGTGATCGGCCGGTGCGAGTCGGCGCGCGTGACGGTGACGTGGTCGGGCTTGTCGTCGAGCGGAAACGATTCGGTGACGATCCGGTTCGAAAATACCCAGCCGTGCGTGCGCGAGTCGTAGCGGAACGTCACGTAGTCGCTCCAGTGCTGTCCGCACGCGACAAAGTTCTGCACGGTGAAATAGCGGCCTTTCACCGACAGGCCGTTGTCGGCGGCGTCTTCGGGATCGAACGGATCGCACTGGCCGCCTTCGTTCGCGCGCAGGACGACCTGGTCGTTGCGCGCGGCGAGCCGGAACGCGTGGTCGGGCTGTTCCTCGTAGATCAGCAGCGGGCGCGGCGACGGCTGCTCGCGCGTATCGACCGCGCGATGCACGACGACCAGAAAGCTGTGCCGCCCGTTGTCGAGGTCCGGGCCGGCTTGTGCGATGAACGGCTGGTAGCCGGGCGGCAGTTGCGTGGCGATCGACTTCGGCAGGTCGCCGGCCCATGCGTTGAACGAGAGTGCGGCGAGCAGCGGGACGAGGGCCCGGCGTGTTGTCGTGCCGATCGCGGATCCCGCCCGGAAAACCCGGTGTCCGGCACTGGATTGAAGGCGAAGGGCGACACGGGCATCGTCGGGATAACGGGCGGCACGGATCTCGATCATGGGCGTCGGCGCGGGATGACGGGAAAGAGGGCCAGCATAGCAGCGCGCGGCCGCTTTCGGTCACGCGCGAAGCGTGCCAGAATCGGCAGCTCGACCGTCGGAAACGACACGCAGGCGCCGGCGCATCGGCGTCGCTGACCAAGGAGACTTCGATGACCGCATCGGCTGCCGTACTCGCCATCCTGGCCGCGCTGTGGCTAGGCGCGATGATTCCGGGCCCGAGCTTCGTGCTGGTTGCCCGCAATTCGATCGGACTGTCGCGCCGCGACGGGCTCGCCACCGCGCTCGGCATGGGCATGGGCGGCATCGTGTTCGGCGGCGTCGCGCTGGCCGGGCTCTATACGCTGCTGCAGGCCGTCGAATGGCTGTATGTGGGCCTGAAGATCGCGGGCGGCGCGTACCTGATCTACATGGCGTCGAAGATCTGGCGCGGCGCCGACCGGCCGATCGCGATGGACGATCCGCAGGCTGTGGCCGGCGGCAGCGCGCGCAAGTCGTTCTGGACGGGCCTCACGACCCAGCTCAGCAACCCGAAGACGGCGATCTGGTACGGCAGCATCTTCGCGGCGCTGCTCCCGCAGCATCCGCCGCTGTGGTGCTACCTCGCGCTGCCGCCGCTCGTGTTCGGCGTCGAATTCGGCTGGTACACGATCGTCGCGCTGTGCTTTTCCACGCGCCGGCCGCGCGAGCTCTACCTGCGCGCGAAGAAGTGGGTCGACCGCATCGCGGCCGGCGCGATCACGCTGCTCGGGCTGCGGCTGATCCTGAATGCACCGAAAGCGGGGATCTGACGGCTTCCGTCCCCGCTCTGCATCGCATGGCGGCCGGCCATTCCCATGGTCGGCCGCCGGCGCGAACTGCTCGAACCGCGCGGCACGCTTCCGGAAACGCGTTCTTCTTCCTCATGACACACCGGGCGATGCGCCCGGTGCCCCGATCCCAGCGGCTCGCCGAGCCGCCGACGACGGTGGTCCCCGCTACCCGCCATCGCCCGCGGAGCCTTGCGCGACGGGCGTCAGCGTGTGTCGCCCGGTGCGCCGGCCGGCGCCGCTTCCCCGATTCTGACGGTCGACCTCCCGACGACGTGTAAACTGCTGCCTTTTTTGACGGTTTGCAGCATGGTGCAAGCTCCTCCGCGCCCGGCATTGAGCGGTCCGACCCTCGTCCGGCTGCTCGCGCGCCTGGCCGATGCCGACGTCGCGGAATCCCGGCAGACGCTGTCCGACCGGCTGAGCCAGTGGCTCGGCTGGACCGACGCGATCACGCTGTCGTCCGCGTTGAGCACGAGCCCGCCCGGCGTCGCGGCAGGCGTGCGCGGCTACGACGCGGAGCGCGACTGCGCGCGCGTGCGCCACGATCTCGCGCAGGCGATCACGGCCACCAACCGTCCGCGTACGCGGCGCCGGCCCGGCGACATGCCGCCGCCGGCCGCCGACACGGCCGATTTCGCGGACTTCCGCCAGCGTTATCTGTCCCTGCAGCAGGAGATGGAAACGGCGATCGGCCAGTTGCGCGGCCGCCTGCGGGTCGCGCTCGCCGCGCGCTCGCCCGGGATGGCGCGGCTCGCGACGCTCGACACGATCATGGAGCGCGTGCTCGGCGTGCGCGAGCGCAGCCTGCTGTCGGCCGTGCCCGCGCTGCTCGGCACGCGCTTCGGGCGGCTGCGCGACGCGGAACGGCAGGCGCTGGCCGATGCCGAATCCGCTGCTGCAGCCGACCCGGCCGAAGCGGCCGATGACGGCGCGGTTGCCGACGGCACGGCCGTCGCGGCGATCGTGCCCGGCGCATGGCTCGACACGTTTCGAGACGAAATGCAGAGCATCCTGCTCGCCGAACTCGAAGTCCGGTTTCAAACGGTAGACGGGCTGCTCGCGGCCCTTCGCACCTGCTAATCAACACGCTCTATGTCCAGAATTCGCATTGATCTCGTTGTCTTCGTCGCCGGTCTGCTCGCAGTGGGCTGGATCGGCGTCGGCTATGTCGCGTCGAACCCGCTGGCGACGGCCGTCACGCTGCTGATCGGCGCGTGCTACGTCGCCGGCGCATGGGAACTGCTGCGCTACCGGCAGGCGACCGCCACGCTGTCGCGCGCGGTCGCGGGCCTGGCCGAGCCGCCGGCGAAGCTCGACGCGTGGCTCGACACGCTGCCCCCGGGCCTGCGCGGCGCGGTGCGGGCACGTGTCGAAGGCGCGCGCGTCGCGCTGCCGGGCCCGGCGCTCACGCCTTACCTCGTCGGCCTGCTGGTGCTGCTCGGCATGCTCGGCACGCTGCTCGGGATGGTCGTGACGCTGAAGGGCACGGGCGCCGCGCTCGAAAGCGCGACCGATCTCGACGCGATCCGTGCATCGCTGATCGCGCCGGTGAAGGGCCTCGGCTTCGCGTTCGGCACGTCGATCGCCGGTGTCGCGACGTCCGCGATGCTCGGGCTGCTGTCCGCGCTCGTGCGCCGCGAGCGGATCGACGTAGCGCAGCAGCTCGACGCGAAGATCGCGACGACGCTGCGCGTGCATTCGTCCGCGCACCAGCGCGACGAATCGTTCCGGCTGCTGCAGCGCCAGGCCGACGTGATGCCGGCGCTGGTCGACCGGCTGCAGACGATGATGACGACGCTCGAGGCGCGCAGCGTCGCGCTGCACGATCGCCAGCTCGAAAGCCAGCAGGCGTTTTTCGACCGGACCGAGCGCGCGTATGCGGGCCTCGCGTCGAACGTCGGCGACGCGCTGAAGGAAAGCGCCGCTGAGAGCGCGCGCGTGGCCGGCGCCGCGCTGCAGCCGGTCGTCGCCGCGACGATGACGGGGCTCGCGCAGGAGATGGCCGCGCTGCGCGACACCGTGACGGGCGCCGTGCAGCGCCAGCTCGACGGGCTGACCGACGGCTTCGAGAAGACCACCGGCAACGTGACGGCCGTCTGGAACCGCGCGCTCGACGAACAGCGCCGCGCGGGCGACGCCGTCGCGCAGCAACTGCAGACGACGCTCGGCCAGTTCACCGACACGTTCGCGCAGCGTTCGACGGACCTGCTCGACGGCGTCGCGACGCGCCTCGAATCGACCGAAGGCCGCCTGTCGGACGCGTGGCGCGAAGCGCTGTCGCACCAGGAGCAGGTCGGCGAGACGCTGGCCGGCCAGCACGCGCGCGCGCTGGGCGAAGCGGCCGCGACGTTCGAGCGGCATTCGGGCGCGACGCTCGCCGCGATGCGCGAGTCGCACGCGGGGCTGCAGACCGAACTGGCCGCGCGCGACGAACAGCGCCTCGCCGCGTGGAAAGACTCGCTGGCCGCGATGGCCGCGAAGCTCGGCGACGAATGGCAGCGCGCGGGCGTGCATAGCGCAGGCCGTCAGCAGGAAATCTGCGATGCGCTTGCGCAAACGACGCGCGATCTCACCACGCAGGCTTCGACCTTCGAACAACGCTCGAACGAACTGCTGACGACGATCCGTGATTCGCACACGGGCCTGCAATCGCAACTCGCCGCACGCGACGAAGAACGCCTGTCCGCGTGGAACGACTCGCTGGCCGCGATGGCGACGAAGCTTGGCGACGAATGGCAGCGCGCAGGCGTGCACAGCGCAGGCCGTCAGCAGGAAATCTGCGATGCGCTCGCGCAAACGACACGCGATCTCACCGTGCAGGCTTCGACCTTCGAACAACGCTCGAACGAACTGTTGTCGACGATTCGCGATTCGCACACGGGCCTGCAAACGCAACTCGCCGCACGCGACGAAGAACGCCTGTCTGCCTGGAACGACTCGCTGGCCGCGATGGCGACGAAGCTCGGCGACGAATGGCAGCGCGCAGGCGTGCACAGCGCAGGCCGTCAGCAGGAAATCTGCGACGCGCTTGCTCAAACGACACGCGATCTCACCGTGCAGGCCGCCACGTTCGAACAACGCTCGAACGAACTGCTGTCGACGATCCGCGATTCGCACACGGGCCTGCAATCGCAACTCGCCGCACGCGACGAAGCACGCCTGTCTGCCTGGAACGACTCGCTGGCCGCGATGGCGACGAAGCTCGGCGACGAATGGCAACGCGCAGGCGTACACAGCGCAGGCCGTCAGCAGGAAATCTGCGATGCGCTCGCACAAACGACGCGCGACCTCACCACGCAGGCCGCCACGTTCGAACAACGCTCGAACGAACTGCTGACGACGATCCGCGATTCGCACACAGGCCTGCAAGCGCAACTCGCCGCACGCGACGAACAGCGCCTCGCCGCATGGAACGATTCGCTCGCCGCGATGGCGGCCGCGCTGCGCGACGAATGGGCGCAGACGAGCGCGCAGGCCGCGACGCGCCAGCAGGACATCTGCGACACGCTGGCCCGCGCCGCGAACGACATCACCGCGCAGGCGCAGGTGCATGCGAGCGACACGATCAACGAGATCGCGCGCCTCGTGCAGGCCGCATCGGAAGCGCCGAAGGCCGCGGCCGACGTCGTCGCCGAGCTGCGCCAGCGCCTGTCCGACAGCATGGTGCGCGATACCGCGACGCTCGAGGAACGCAGCCGCCTGCTCGCGACGCTCGAAACGCTGCTCGGCGCGGTCAATCACGCGTCGACCGAACAGCGCGCCGCGATCGATGCGCTCGTCAGCACGTCGGCCGACCTGCTCGACCGCGTCGGCGCGCGCTTCAACGACACCGTCGATGCCGAAACGCGCAAGCTCGATTCGGTGGCCGCGCAGGTCACCGCGGGCGCAGTCGAGGTCGCGAGCCTCGGCGATGCGTTCGGGATGGCCGTGCAGGTGTTCGGCGAGTCGAACGACAAGCTGCTGACCCATCTGCAGCGCATCGAGGTCGCGCTCGAGAAATCGCTCGCGCGCAGCGACGAGCAGCTCGAGTACTACGTCGCGCAGGCGCGCGAGGTGATCGACCTGAGCATGATGTCGCAGAAGCAGATCGTCGAAGACTTGCAGCAGCTCGCCGGCCGGCGGGCGCCTGTCGGAGCGTAACGCATGCACGACGAAATCGACGGCGGCGCGCCATCCGCGCCGGTGTGGCCCGCGTTCGCCGACCTGATGTCGGTGCTGCTCGGCGCGTTCGTGCTGATCCTCGTCGGCGTGATCGGCATGCAGCTTCAGCTCACGTCGAAGCTCGAGGAAGCCGTGCGTGCGCGCCAGCTCGAAGCGCAGCAGCGCAAGTCGCTCGAACAGGCGCTCGCCGGGCCGCTCGCGGCCGGCCGCGTGACGCTCGTGAACGGGCGCATCGGCATCAGCGGCAACGTGCTGTTCGCGCTGAACTCCGACCAGTTGCAGCCCGCGGGCCGCGACCTGCTGAAGACGCTGGCCGCGCCGCTGGCCACCTATCTGAAGACACGCGACGAGATCCTGATGATCAGCGGCTTTGCCGACGACCAGCAGGTGCATGCCGGCAATCGTCAGTTCGCGGACAACTGGGAACTGTCGGCCAAGCGCGCGCTGACGGTCACGCGTGCGATGATCGACGCCGGCGTGCCGGCGGCATCGGTGTTCGCGGCCGCGTTCGGCTCCGAACAGCCGGTCAGCTCGAATGCGGACGATGAAGGCCGCGCGAAGAACCGCCGCGTGGAGATTGCGCCAGTGCCGCGCAAGAGCGCATCGAACGGAGGGAAGGCGAAGTGACGGACGACGCGACGCCCGCCCGCGCGACGCTCGACGCATGGCGCGAGCAGGGCGCCGACCGGCTCGATCCCGTGCGCTTTCACCGGATCGACGCGCTCGAACGGCGCGCGGCCGTGCTCGACGGCGACGCTCGCGGGCTGCTCGACGCGCGGCTGG
Source organism: Burkholderia sp. DN3021 (assembly GCF_049805555.1). Classification (NCBI taxonomy): domain Bacteria; kingdom Pseudomonadati; phylum Pseudomonadota; class Betaproteobacteria; order Burkholderiales; family Burkholderiaceae; genus Burkholderia; species Burkholderia sp. DN3021. Next base: position 79,797 of record NZ_JBNCAB010000002.1, read on the forward strand.
CAGCGTTGATCGACGGCTTCGCGGAGGTCGTCGCTCGGGCCGATGAAGCGAAGGCCGCGCGCGACAATGCGCAAGCCACGGCCGGTGCGCCCGTACGCGGCGCGATTGCGGAACTCGTCGAACGGCTCGCGCGCGATGCGCAGGCCGACCGGCTCGGGCTCGATCCCGAGCTGGTCGACTACTTCCGCACGATGTGGTCGAAAGTCCGCACGGAACAGCAGTACCGCCAGTCGCTCGACCAGGTGCCGCGCAATGCGGGGCCGCTCAATTCGAACAGCCTCGTGCACCGGTCGCTGTCGACGATGCGCGAGCTGTCGCCGGAATATCTGCAGCAGTTCCTGTCGTACGTCGATGCGCTCGCGTGGCTCGAGGATCTCGCCGGCGGCGGCGCGCAGCCCGAGAAGGAAGCGCCGCGCGCGAAGGCGGTGAAGAAGGGCGCGCGCGGCAAGAGCCGGTAGCACGCGGCCACGCAGCGTTGCAGCCGGAGCCGGTTACATCGACACCTGGCCCGACGTCGCTGCGCTTTGATACCGGGCCGCGCTGATGAATTTCGAAAAGCGTTCGCACCAGATCACGACCGACGTGTATTGCGCGGGATTCACGTCGGCGGGAAGCGGCACGACGAAATTGCCGAATGTCTTCAGGTCGCCCACGCGCGCGGCACGCGCGTTGATCGCGAGGAACGACGCCTTGGTGTCGACGAATTCCGGCACGAGATAGATCTTGTAGTCGGGCCCCGGTGCGACGTCGCCTTCGAAGGCAATCGACGAATCGGTGATCGTCAGCTTGCCGTCTGCCCAGTGCAGCGGATCGCTTCCCGGCAGATCGCGTTCGAAGCGACCGGTATGTCGCGTGTTTTCGGCGGCCACTTGCAGTTCGACGGCGTTTGCGCCCTCCGATGCCGTCAGGATTGGAAGCACGTAGATGCCCGCGGCGAATGCAACGAGACCCGTCGCGAGATGCGACGCGATCGGTATCCAGATTCTGGTTTTCATGTCGGACCCTTTGAACGAGAACAGGCGGTGGCGCATGGCCACATGCGTGTAGTCGCGCGAGCCGGCGAAATCTGACAGCCGATCGGTTTTCATCCGATCATGCCGTTCACATCGGGCACGACGCCTGGTCGTGGCACGGCACGGCATGGCGGCCGACGTCGAATAAATTCCGTCGGCGGGTGTCATCTTTGCGCTCGCGGATCGACTCACTCTCTGTCGACAACGTCGTCGATGCCAAGGAGAGTTCACATGAACAAGCTTGCTCTGTATGTTCTCGCGACCGTTGCCGCGACCGCTTCCGTTTCCGCCTGGGCCGCGCCGCAGTCCACCGTGACGCGCGCGGAGGTCACGGCCGAACTGGCCGCACTGCACGCGGCCGGCTACCGTCAGACCGGCGAAGACCCGCACTATCCGGCGAAACTGGCGGAAGCGCTGACGAAGATCGGTTCGACGGGTACGTCGGCTGCCGATACGAGCGGATACGGGACGATGTCGCCGACCGCGAGCGAATCGGGCTCGATTGCCGCCGACAGGCCGATCTATCGCGGACGATGATCCGGGCAGGACATTGCGCCTGTCGACGGGCGCAATGTCCGATTCGTCTGGACTGCGATGCGTTTGCGGATGCGCAACGTCAGCCCGGCGGCGCGCCTTCGGCAATTGCCGCGCCGAGCGCGTGCAATGCATCGGCCAGCGCCGACGCGAACGGCGGATGCGCGGCGATGCCCGCCGCATCGAGCTGGCTTCCGAGAATCGGCAGCGCGATCGATGCGCGCTCGACGATGCGTGCCGACATCACCGATAGCGTTTCCCGCAGCGCCGCGTCCGCGTGCGTCGCGCGCGGCGACGCATTCAGCACCGCGACCGGCATGTAGACGACCGCCTCGCACCCGACGACCCAGTCCAGCGCGTTCTTCATCACGCCGGTCACGCCGTGCGCGTATTCCGGGCTCGCGATCAGCACGCCGTCGGCCGCGTTCAGGCGATCGATCAGGTCGCGCACGGCGGCCGGCGACGGGTATTCGGTATCGGGATTGAACAGCGGGAATTCGCCGAGGCGATCGAAGCGCGCGATGCGCATGCCGCGCGGCGCGACGAGCGCGGCTGCATCGAGCAGCGCGGCGTTGTACGACTGCGACCGGAGGCTGCCGCACAGGGCGACGATGTCGATGCGGCGGTCGGCGTCGGTTCGGGGATCGGTGGTCATCGATGAGCGTTTCGGTTGGCGTGGTGCGCTGCCGCGTTGCGCGGACCGGACGGATTATCGCATCGGTGTTCGGGCGGCGTGGCGCGCGGTGCGTGTCGCCGACGCTACGCGGTCCGCGCCGATGCGTTGAACATGGTCGCGGAATCGCAGCGAACCGGTTCGGCGTCGCTCATCCCGGCCGCCCGCGCGAATCCCGTCATCGCCCACCCGTTGCCGAGCAACAGCCGCCGCGTATGCAGCGCGCCGTGCACGTCGTCAGGAACGGTGTCGCCGAGATAACGCAGCGCGCGGCCTTCGACATCGACGAAGCCATGCCGGTAATGCTGCGCGAGCGCCGTCCACAGCTGCGCGGCGCCGACCGACTGGCGCGCGCCGCTGATCAGGCACAGTCCCGCGTCGAGCCCCCAGCGATACAGCGTCGTCGCAAGGCCCTTGCGTTGCGCCGAGCCGCGCAGCCGCGTATGCGGTGCGCGCAGGTAGCGGTCGGCGCGGCGCGGGATTTCGGGAAGGCGGTTGAACACCGTGTAGCCGGCGAGCTGGCGCGCGGCCGGATCTTCGACATACAGGAAGTATTCGCCGTCCGCTTCGCGGTGGCGGACGATCAGGCCCGAGCGGCCGAGCGGCCGAGCGCCACGGCCGGCAGGCCGTGCAGGCGATGGCCCGGCTGGTGGAGGCGTGCGTGGAGCGTGTCGAGTTCATCGTCGATGTCGTGCTGGGAATGCTGTACGTCGATGTGCATGGCAAAGGTCGCCCGTCCCGGGCGGTTCGAGAAAGAGGTTCGTCGCAACAAGGGAAAGGGAATGGGGGCGGCCCCCGGGCTCGGCGAAACGAGCCGGGGCCGCGAATCAGCTGGGGATGTGCTGGAAACCGGCGGCGATCGCGGCGAGGCCCGCGATGCAGAGTGCGAACAGGATCAGGACTTTGTGGATCACGCCTCTTTCCTCATCAATGCGCGGTGCCGGCGGGCGGCATCGCGGAGACGGTGAGCGGCGGGCACGGCCCGCACGGCCGTCGTGCGGGACGACGGTCGGGTGTCCGGGCGACGGTTCGAGCGCGCACGGCCAGCACCATACGCGAGGTGCCGGGGGCGGGCAATCGGACCGGCGGAGAAACGCGACAAAAAGCGGGGAATCGCGGCGTTTCGCGACAATTGGCCGCAAGCGGCCGCGCGCCTTCGCGCCGAACGATGCGTGCGAACACGGATCGCATGGCGATTGGGGAAAGTGCGTGGCGACTGTCTTTGTATATCCGGAACCGGTGAAACGCCGACGTCCATTCGATGACCGGCGCGGCAACGCAGCGCCTCCCCGGCCGCCGGCCGACGCGTCGCGCCGGCCGCTCCGTCACGCCGGCTGCTGCACCCCGAACGCCCGCCTGATCCGCGCAAACAACCCGTGCTGCGCGATCCATTCGGCGTACGCACGATAGTCCGGATCGCGCATCAGGTGGCGTTCTTCCGTTTTAGCGCGCAGGTAATAGATCAGGTTGACCGCGACGAGCGCGGCGCAGTGCATGAGCCCGACCTGCCAGCCGAGCGGCTCGACGAACGGCACCGACACCATCCAGTACGACAGGTTCTTCGTGATGTACGCCGGATGCTTCGTGAAGCGGTACGGGCCCGACGTGATGATCCCGCGGTTGGTGAGGTTCGAGAAGCGCAGCCCGAACGAGATCGTCGACAGCGCGTAGGTCATCAGCAGCAGGATGATCACGGCGCCCCAGATCACGCGCAGCGTCGGCGCGGACAGCAGCCAGTTGTCCCAGAACAGCGAGCCTTCGTAGCGGATGTAGTGGCTCGAGATCAGCGACCAGAACGGTTGATAGCAGATCAGCGCGGCACCCCAGCCGAGCGCCGTCGGCTCGACTGTGCGCACGTGACTGTCGAGGATGCGGAACGTGCACAGGTAGCCGACGGTGCCGAACATCAGGTCCATCGTGAACGACAGGTCGTACAGGAACGAGAACGTCGCGAGCGACATCGGCGCGTTCATCGCGTGCGCGAGCGACGCGGTCAGATGATCGGCGTCCTTCGACAGGTAGACGGTCATCAGCGGCAGGAAGAACGTCTTCACGCCCCAGCCGGCGAGCATCTCGCGCACCGGCTGCCAGCTTGCGGGCCGCTCGCGGCGGAACAGGAAGCGGCCCCACAGCAGGTACGCGTCGTCGGTTTCGCGCTGATGGCGGTCCATCCACATGAAATAGAACGGCGCGGCGACGATCACGTACGGGGCGAGCGCGCGCAGCAGCGACCAGAACGGCCGGTAGAAATCGCCGTGATATTCGGGCAGCAGCCAGTACAGCATCCCGATGCCCGCATAGATCGACGTGAGCGCGCCGAGCCGCGTCGCGACGCGCGCGAGGCCGAGCGGCCGCACGGCCTGGCGTGACAGCCCGGCGCTCGGGCGCAGGTAGACGCGCGAGATGAGGATTTCGTGCAGCGCGATCGTGCCGATGATCGCGAGGCTTGCGATGATTGCGCGCGTCGCGGCGTCGAGGGCCGGCTGGTCGCGCGTGAACCACAGCGCGAGGAGCCCGGCCGCGATGCCGAGCAGGCCGGCGCGGAAGGGCGTGGCGGAACGGGGCGGGCGGTCCTGGACCGCGGCGATGCCGTCGAGCGTGGAATTCATGATCGGATCCTCGTCGGGATGACGGCCGGCGCCCCCGCTTGGCGGGTGACGCCGGCCGTCGGCCGGGCTTTGTATCGATGCGCGCCCGGCCATTGGCCTGTGGTTCTGATGCGTGAAGCGTTACTGCTTACTTCTTGGTGCCGCCGCCCAGCAGACCGCCGAGCAGGTTCGTGACCGGCGACAGCAGGTTGGCTGCACCGCCCGCGGTACCGCCGTTCGAGCTGCCGGTCAGGGCCGCCACGGTGCCGCTGCCGGCCGGTGTCGTCGCCGTGCCGGTTGCGACGCCGGGGCTCGCCGTACCGTTGGCGCCCGCCGAGCCGGCCGGCGTCGTCAGCGCGCCCGTCAGCGTGCCGACCGGGCCGCTCGTCAGCAGGCCGCCGACGGCGCCCGTCACGTTGCCCCCCGGCGTCGTGACCGTGCCGGTGAGGCTTGCGCCCAGCGGCGTCAGCGCGTTGACGAGGTTGGTGACCGGCGCCAGCAGGCCGCCGACGCCCGAGCCACCGGTGCCGCTCGTGCCGCCGGTACCGCTCGTGCCGCTCGTGCCGCTCGAACCGAGGCCGCCGAGCGCGCCGGTCACGGTGCCGAGCAGGCCGGTGACCGGTGCAAGCGGGCCGCCGCTGGTGCCGCTGGTGCCGCCGGTACCACCCGTACCGCTGGAGCTGCTGCCGCCGCCGAGCCCGCCCGTCAGCGTACCGAGCAGACCGGTAATCGGGGCGAGCGGGTTGGTGCCGCTGCTCGAGCTGCCGCTGGACAGCAGGCCGCCCGCCGACGCCACCGTGTTGCCGAGCTGGGACACGCTGTTGCCGGCGCTCGTGCCGACCGGGTTGCCGGTCGCGCTGCCGACCTGCGAACCGGCGAGGCCGAGGCCGCTGCCGAGCGTGCTCAGCAGTCCGCTGAGCGGGGCGCCGAGCATGGTTGCGCCGCCGAGCGTCTGCGTGGCGCCGGGCGTCGTGACGCCGCCGGTCAGCGTGTTCGTGATCGGGTTGATCACGCTGCCGAGCTGTGTTTCGAGCTGTTGGACCGGTGCGCTGTTCAGCGCGGTATTCAGCGCCGATGCGGTCGAGTTGACCGCAGTGCCGACCGTGTTGACGAGATTGCCGACCAGGGTCGTCGCCGGCGCGAGCGGCGACAGCGGACCGGTGCCGAGGCTCGTCACTGCGTTGCCGAGGTTGTTGACCGCGCCGCCGGCGCCGGTCAGCAGGCCGGTAGTCGACGTGAGCGTCGGGCCGAGCGGGTTCGGCGACACGCCGATCGAGCCGAGGCCGGCAGCGACACCGTTGCCGAGCGACTGCACGCCGTTGCCGAGGCTCGTGACCGCGTTGCCGACGCTGGTGGCCGTCGTCGGGTTCGTGCCGGGGATCTGCACGCCGCCGATCTGAGCGCCGCCGTTCGCGACCGTCGTGCCGAGTGCCGTCACGAGGTTGCCGGATTGCTGGAGGACATTGCCGAGCGGGGTGACGCTGGTGCCGGAAGTGCCCGAGGTGCCGGAAGTACCCGAGGTGCCCGAAGTACCCGAGGTGCCGGAAGTGCCCGAAGTGCCCGAAGTGCCCGAAGTGCCCGAAGTGCCCGAAGTGCCCGAAGTGCCCGAAGTGCCCGAAGTGCCCGAAGTGCCCGAGGTGCCGGAAGTGCCCGACGTACCGGAAGTACCCGAGGTGCCGGAGGTGCCCGATGTACCGGAAGTACCCGACGTGCCGGAGGTGCCCGACGTACCGGAAGTACCCGACGTACCGGAAGTACCCGAGGTGCCGGAAGTGCCCGAGGTGCCGGAAGTGCCCGAGGTGCCGGAGGTACCCGACGTACCGGAAGTACCCGAGGTGCCGGAGGTGCCCGAGGTGCCCGACGTGCCCGAGGTGCCCGACGTGCCCGAGGTCCCCGAGGTACCGGAAGTGCCCGAGGTACCGGAAGTGCCCGACGTGCCGGAGGTGCCCGAGGTGCCCGAGGTGCCCGACGTGCCGGAAGTCCCGGAAGTACCGGAAGTACCGGAAGTGCCCGAGCTACCGGACGTACCCGAACTCCCGCCACCCGACGTCCCCGACGAACCGCCGCCCGACGTACCGGATGTCCCCGAAGTGCCGCCCGTCCCCGACGTGCTCGTCTTGATCGTCGGCGGGGTCGTCGGTCCATCGACCGAGCCACAACCGTACAGCGCGAGCAGCGACGAGACGGCCATCGTTACCGTCGTCTTCTTGAAGATATTGTGCATGTAGGCCTCGACATTGGAAGTGTGTCCAAGCCTCCACTGCAAATTCCGCGCCATGACGGATTTGTCGAAACGGCGTCGCGCTTTGTTGCAGGAATCGGGAATATCAACGCGATTTAAACGGAGGAATGGCGGTTTCGCGCGACGGGCACGCACCGTGCATGGATGCGGCGGTGGCGATGTTCCCGTAAGCAGCCGTAACGCGCGGCCGGATGTTACGTAGCGTTCGACCGCCCGTCACGCGAACAGCCTCGAACAGCCGCGAACCGAGGGCCGCATCTTTGACGAAACGCGCCGGCCCCGTGAACATGGCGCGAAATCTCCCGGCCGCCGGCGACGCCGCCGCGGCCACGACCACGACTTCACCCAGGACACCGACATGAGCGAACAGGACAGGGAATACGGCAAGGCGCGGCGGATCGACGTGATGGGCGAGGCGTTCGTCGAGCGCGCGATGCGCGACCTCGACGGATTTTCGCGGCCGTTGCAGGACTGGCTGAACGAACACGCTTGGGGCAGCACGTGGCACCGGGGCGGGATCGACCTGAAGACGCGCAGCCTGTGCACCTGCGCGATGCTGGCGGCGCTCGGCCGCGGCACGGAACTGAAGGGTCACATTCGCGGCGCGCTCAATAACGGCGCGAGCCTCGTCGAGATCCGCGAGGTACTGCTGCACAGCGCGCTGTACGCGGGCGCGCCGGCCGCGGTCGAGGCATTCCGCAACGCGCGCGAGGTGATCGCGGAGCTCGGGCTGTCGGTGCCCGACGACGAAGCCTGATTCCATCGCAGCACCGGCTGCACGGCACTGAATCAGGCCCCGCGTCGTTCCCGTTCAGGACTCGATACGCGCAGCTCGTGCGACGGCGTCGGCCGGCGCGGCGGCGACTTCGAGCAGCCAGTCGGCCGTCGCATCCGGAATCGTGACCGGCAGCATGTGTCCGCCCTCGACGACCTTCAGCCGCACGCGCGCCGATTTCTTCGCGAGCGCGTCGCCGTGCTCGCGCCAGTTCAGGATCGGATCGGCGCGGCCGTACAGCACGTCGACCGGCAGCGCGAGCTCCGCGTAGCGGCGCACCATCGCGGGCAGGTCGACGGGCGCCGACAGCAGGTCGGTCGCGGTCGCGTAGAACACATGCGGCCGCATCCCGAGCAGCCCGCCGCCCTTGGTGGGGAAGTCGCGCGGCACGTCTTCCGGCGCGAACACGTGGCGCACGGCGTTGCGGCCGGTCAGGATCGTCAGCGGGATTGCGAAGGTCCACGACACGAAGCGGCGCACCAGCGGCGACGGCAGCATCAGCGGCCGGAACGGCGCCGGCGGCTCGGATTGCTCGTGCGACAGCGGCGCGATCAGCGCGAGCCGGCTCACGCGGTCCGGATGGTTGAGGCCGACCGCGAGCGCGATCGCTCCGCCGAGCGAATGGCCGACCAGCACGGGCTTGTCGAGCCGCAGCGCGTCGATGAACGCGGCGACCGTGCGCGCCTGCGCGAACACGTTCGCCTGCGAGCCCGCGCCGCGGGTCGAGCGGCCGGCGCCGGGCCGGTCGATGAGGATCACGCGATGCCGCTGCGCGAGCCGCGCGAGCGGCAGGTACGCGAAGTTGCGCAGTTGCCCCGCGAGCCCGTGAACGAACACGATCGGCGGGCCGTTGCCGTATTCGACGTAGTGGATGCGGTCGCCGCCGATGTCGACGAAGCGGCCTTCGGGCGGGAACGCGCGCGTCACGCGGCTGGCGACGTAGCCGGAAAACAGCGCGAGCGCGGCGAGCACCGCGACGACGCCGAGCAGCACGTTCTGGATCAGATGGAGCGTAGGGGTCATGTCGGCCTCAGCGGGTTTCGAGTGCGGGTTCGGCAACCGGCGCTGTCGCAGCCGGGCCGGTTTTCGCGCGGCGTTCGAAATGCATCGCCGAATCGGCGAGTGCGCTGAACTTCAGCGATGCGAGATCGAGCACGTAGTTCTGATGGAATTTCCACGGTTTGCGATGGCCCTGCTTCGGCAGGATGCCGGCCGCGCGCTGGATGTAGCCCGAGCTCAGGTTGACGGCCGGCACGTCGCCGAGATCGCCGGCGCCGAGCCGCGGCACGCACGTGTCGTAGCCGTTCGCGCGCATGTGGTTGAGCAGCCGGCACACGTAGCGCGCGATCAGCTCCGCCTTCAGCGTCCACGATGCATTCGTGTAGCCGAACGACGACGCGAGGTTCGGCACGTCGCTGTACATCATTCCCTTGTACGACACGGTCTCCGGCAGGTCGACCGCGCGGCCGTCGACCGTGACGCGCGCGCCGCCGAGCAGCTTCACCTTCAGCCCGGTCGCGGTGACGATCACGTCCGCGTCGAGCTGCTGGCCGCTCTTCAGCTGGAGGCCGGTCGGCGTGAAGCGCTCGATCTCGTCGGTGACGATCGACGCGCGGCCCGCGCGGATCGACTTGAACAGGTCGCCGTTCGGCACGAGGCACACGCGCTGGTCCCACGGCATGTAGCGCGGCGTCAGGTGCTTCGCGACGTCGAAGCCGGGGCCGAGCTGCCTGCTGGCCGCGCGGATGATGAACTTTTTGGTCTGGTCGGGCTTGCGGCGCGACACGTTGTACAGGTACATCGTCAGCAGCACGTTCTTCACGCGCACGAGCCGGTGCGCGAGCCGCGACGGCAGCACGCGGCGCAGCGCGTTCGCGATCCTGTCGCGCGCGGGCAGCGACACGATGTAGGTCGGCGAGCGCTGCAGCATCGTCACGTGCCGCGCGTCGGCCGCCATCGACGGCACGAGCGTGACGGCCGTCGCGCCGCTGCCGATCACGACGACGCGCCGGTTCGCGTACGAAAGATCCTTCGGCCAGTGCTGCGGATGCACGAGTTTGCCCTCGAACGTGTCCATGCCGGGCCAGTCGGGCAGGTAGCCGGCGTCGTAGTCGTAATAGCCGCTGCACATGAACAGGAAGCGGCAGGTGTAGACGAGCGTGTCGGTCGCGCCGTCGCGCGTGCGCTCGATGCGCACCGTCCAGCGCGCGCGGTTCGAGTCCCAGTCGGCCGCGACGACCTTCTGGCCGTAGCGGATCGTCTTGTCGATCCCGTACGTGCGCGCGGTGTCGCGGATGTAGTCGAGGATCGTCTGGCCGTCGGAGATCGCCTTGTCGCTGTGCCACGGGCGGAAGCTGTAGCCGAGCGTGAACATGTCGGAATCCGAACGGACGCCCGGATAGCGGAACAGATCCCAGGTGCCGCCGATCGCGTCGCGCGCCTCGACGATCGCGACGCTCGCATGCGGGCAGCGCTGCTTCAGGTGATACGCGGCGCCGATGCCGGACAGGCCGGCGCCGACGATCAGCACGTCGAGGTCGTTGCCGTCGCCACGGTCGTGGCGGGCGCCGGGGGCGGGCGGCGCGTCGCGCCGGGCGGTCGTCGTCGAGGTCATGCGGGGTCCTTGGTCGGCGTGGTCGGGCATGCGGCCGGGGCGTGGGCGCGTTCTCCCACGGGGGCTTGCTTCGGGCGAAGGTTGCGTGCACGGGCGCGGCGCACATGGCGCTCGACGCCCGCGAGGATCTGCCGCGCGACCTCGCAGCCGCGCCGCGCGAGCTCGACCGCGAGGCTGCGACCCATGCCCGAACCGGCGCCCGTGATCGCGGCGACCTTGCCGGAAAACCCGTTCATCCGTTGCTCCTCCCGCTCCGCTCGTACTGCGCCGGCGGTGCGTCTATTGTGGTGTTGTTCGTCACCACTTTAGTTTTAGGGTGTCCTGATGTCAAATAGCGGAATGGAGAAAGCACTCGAAACGAAAAAACGGGGCCGGTCGTACGGCGGCGTGGCGCCCGAGGTGCGTGCCGCCGAGCGGCGCGACGCGCTGATCCGCGCGGCGACGCGCGTGTTCGGCACGGTCGGGTTCCGCAAGGCGACCGTGCGGTCGATCTGCCAGGAAGCGAAGCTGAACGATCGCTATTTCTATGCGGCGTTCGACAGCACCGACGATTTGCTGCGCTGCACCTACCTGCATCACGCGGAGCAGCTGCATGACGCGGTCGCGCAGGCGGTCGCCGCGCGCGGCGGCGATCTGCGCGAGAGCGTCGACGCGGGGCTCGCCGCGTTCTTCGCGTTCCTGCGCGATCCATGCGCGGCGCGCGTGCTGCTGCTCGAGGTGATGGGCGTGAGCGCGGATACCGACATGACGTATCAGCGCATGCTGATCGACTTCGGCAAGCTGATCATGGCGATCGGCGCGCCGCGCGAAGCGGCGACGCCCGCGGAGCGCACCGAGCAGCGGCTGATCGGGCTCGCGCTCGTCGGCGCGATGACGAACGTCGGCGCGGCGTGGCTGCTCACCGACTATCGCGATCCGGAAGCGCAGATGGTCGCGAGCTGCAGGAAGGTGTTGCTGGGGACATTGCGGGAGATTGGCTAACCGGATGGCATCGCACCGTTCCTGTTACCCCCGGCAAATTGCAGGCTGAAAATGAAACGAACTCGGCAATCACACGGCGCACCGGGCGTCGTGCTGATTTTCGCGATTTAATCGTCTTTTTAATAATTAAAAGGCGATCGGTTTTCGGGTGGTTACTGATTGTCAAAAAATCGTCATTGTTTTTGATTCCGTATTCGTGCGGCGATGAATTGATGAAAGCAATGTGGAGCGAATAAAAAAGCGGCGCAACGCAAAAAACAGCTCACATTGCGCCGATCGTGGCGCGAAATCCTTCGCGCCCCAGGCACGATTGATCAGGAACCCGTGTATCCGCCCCGGGTCCAGCCGTCACCATCCCAGCAATACTCGGTCGTCGTGCCGCCGCTCGTCGCGTACACGCGGATGTGAACGGCGCTCCCGACCAGCCAGCACGTGGCGGACACGTTGTCGCCCGCCTGGTTGAACGCGCCCGTGTACCAGTTCGACCCGTCGTAGCAGCGTTCGGTGATCTTGTTGCCGTTGGCCGTGTAGACACGAATCGACGGCGTGGTTCCCCATGAAATTGCGGCGGTTTGCATTTCCAGACTCCTTGTTTGATTGAATAAAGCGGAGAATTGAAACGTTTCGGTAAACGCGAATTGGCGTATTACCGGGAATAAGGTTAGTAGAAAATTTGCAAAGCAATACGCTATTTTTTTGGGGGAATAAAAGGGCGTATTTGTTCGGGGCGGGAAAGCCGCGGGGAAAGGGGATTGGAGGCGGGGCAAAAACGCGCGGCGATCCGGATTCAGCCTGCGGCTCGTTTCGATCGTGTCGAGCGTACCGGCGCCGCCGGCGGCGTCTCGCCGATCCTTTGCTTCATCGCATCGATGAACGCCCGCACCTTCGGCGAAGGCAGCCGCGTCGACGGATACACCGCATGAATCCCGGCCGGCGCCGAGCGCCACGCGGGCAGCAGCCGCACGAGCCTGCCGGCCGCGACGTCGTCGGCGGTCGAGAAATCCGTCAGCAGCCCGAAGCCGCCGCCTGCGAGCACGATCGCACGGCATGCCGTTGCGGTGTTCGACACGACCGGCGCGACGCAGCGCACCGACATGCTGCTGCCGCGCGCGTTGTCGAGTTCGAACGTGTGCGGGCGCGGCAGCGTCGACAGCATCACGAACGGCAGCGCGGCAAGCGCATCCGTGTCGCGCGGCAGCCCGTAGCGCGCGACGAACGCGGGGCTCGCGACCAGCCATTTCTCGTACGTGCCGAGCTGCACCGCGCGATAGTTCGAATCGGCGAGGCGGCCGATGCGGATCGCGACGTCGAGGTTGTCCGCGACGAGATCGACGACGCGGTCGTTCGCGACCAGCTCGACGTCGAGCCCCGGATGCGCGTCGCGCAACGCGACGACGGCCGGCGCGACGACCTGCGCGCCGTAGTCGATCGGCACGCTCACGCGCAGCGTGCCGCGCAGCGGCCCCGCGTCGGACGACACCGCATCGAGCGCGGCTTCGGTGGCGTGCACGATGGCGCGGCACGCGTCGTAGAACGTACGCCCGGCGTCGGTCACGCTCAGCCGCCGCGTCGTGCGCACCAGCAGGTTCGCGCCGACCTCGGATTCCAGGCGCTGCATGTGCGTGCTGACGACCGTCTTCGCGAGGCCGAGCCGCTCGGCCGCGGCCGTCAGCGAGCCGGCATCGACCACCGCGACGAAGATCGCCAGCCGGTTCAGGTTCACGTCGCGCAGATCGGCCATCGTCGATTGTCCTATGAAAGCGGATAATGTTTCAGCGATTATCCGTCTTCTGGCTGCGAACCGCGAGCGCTACCCTGGTGCCGTTCGTCGCCGATTCCCGGCGACGCGAGATTCCGGAGTGTTTTCATGTCCGTCGCCATCAAGCCCGTCACCGGTAGGCCCGTCGCCCCGATTCGCGTCTATTCGTTCCCGTTGTCCGGGCACGCGCATCGCGTCCGGTTGTTCCTGTCGCTGCTCGGCCTGCCGTCCGAGACCATCGACGTCGACCTCGCGGCCGGCGCGCAGCGCGAACCGGCGTTCCTCGCGCTCAATCCGCTCGGGCAGGTGCCGGTGATCGACGACGGCGGCACCGTGCTCGCCGATTCGAACGCGATCCTCGTGTATCTCGCTAAGCGCTACGGCGACGCGCACTGGCTGCCCGACGATCCGGCCGGCGCGGCGGTCGTGCAGCGCTGGCTGTCGTACGCGGCCGGGCCGATCGCGACGGGGCCTGCCGCGGCACGGCTCGTGACCGTGTTCGGCGCGCCGCTCGACCAGGAAGCGGCCAAGCGCACGGCCGCGAAGCTGCTCGACGTGATCGACCGCGAACTGGCCGGCAAGCCGTTCGCCGCCGGCGCCGAGCCGACGATCGCGGACATCGCCGCATACACGTACATCGCGCACGCGCCGGAAGGCGGCGTATCGCTCGAACCGTATCCGCACGTGCGCGCATGGCTGGCACGCGTCGAGGCGCTGCCGGGTTTCGTCGGCATGCCGACGACGCGCGCGGGCCTGCTCGCCGCATAACGCCAACCGAAGCCGCGCCTGTTCAGGAGAACGCGATGAATGCTCCGACCGCCGCCGTACCGGGCTGGGAACTCGACGCCGCGCCGTTTCACGCGGGCGAACTCGCCGTGCAGCAGCGCGCGGGCGTAACGGAAGCCGCGGGCGCGGCCGGCCGGCGCGGAATCCGGCGCTTCATGCCGGACCAGCACCGGACGTTTTTCGCGCAGCTGCCGTTCTTCGTGCTCGGCGGCGTCGATGCGCACGGCCAGCCGTGGGCGACGCTGCGGGCCGGCGCACCGGGGTTCGTCACGTCGCCGGATGCGCGCACGCTGCGCATCGCGGCGCCCGCGCTGCCTGGCGATCCGCTGGACGGCGCGTGGCAGCCGGGCGCGCCGCTCGGCGGGCTCGGGATTGAATTCGATACGCGCCGGCGCAATCGCGTCAATGGCATCGTGCGCGCGGTCGACGGCGATGCGCTGACGATCGCGGTCGAGCAGAGCTTCGGCAACTGCGCGAAGTACATCCAGGGCCGCACGCCGACGTTCGTCGCGCGCGACGGCGATGCACCGGTCGAGCCCGACGTATCGGACCGGCTGAGCGATGCGGATCGCGCGCTGCTCGCGCAGGCCGATACGTTCTTCGTCGCGAGCGCGAACACGTCGGCGGACGCGGGCGCCGCGCGCGGCGCGGACGTGTCGCATCGCGGCGGGATGCCTGGCTTCGTGCGCGTCGACGATGCGCACACGCTGACGACGCCGGATTTCAGCGGCAACCGTTTCTTCAACACGCTCGGCAACCTGCAGCACGATCCGCGCGCGGGGCTGCTGTTCGTCGATTTCGACAGCGGAGACCTGCTGTATGTCGCCGCGCGCGCCGAGATCGTGTGGGACGGGCCGCTCGTCGCGTCGTTCGACGGCGCGCAGCGTGTCGTGCGGTTCCATGTGCGGGAGGTGCGGCGCATGCGCGCGGTGCTGCCGTTCCGGTGGTCGGCGGTCGAGCGCGCGCCGCAGTTCGCTGCGATGGCGGCGGCCGCGGGTGGAGCGGTGACAGCGACGGTCGCGCCGGTGCCGTCCGCATCGGCACACCAATTAGCACCCGCATGGCGATCGCTGCGCATCGCGAAGATCGTCGACGAAGCGCGCTCGATCCGTTCGTTCCATTTCGAATCGGTGGACGGCGGCGCGTTGCCCGCATATGACGCCGGGCAGCATTTGACGCTGCGTGTTGCGTTGCCGTCCAGCGATGCACCGTTGATTCGCAGCTACACGCTTTCCGATGCACCGGGCGGCGCGCATTACCGGATCACGGTGAAGCGCGAAGGGCGCGTGTCGGCATGGCTGCACGATCACGCGCGGGCGGGCATGACGCTCGACGCGCAGATGCCGCGCGGCCGCTTCACGTTCGATCTCGCGAGCCCGCGCCCGGCCGTGCTCGTATCGGCCGGCATCGGCATCACGCCGATGATCGCGATACTGCGCCGCGCGCTGGCCGACGCCGCGCCGTCGCGCCGCGTGGTGTTCGTGCACGGTGCGCGCGAAGCCGCCGACCGGCCGTTCGCGGCGGAACTGGCGCGCATCGCGGCGGCCGATGCACGGCTGTCGCTGCACTGGTTCGACAGCCGTCCGCACGGCGACATGGCAGCGCGGGCCGGCCGCATCGACATCGCGCAACTGAAGCGGATCCTGCCGTTCGACGACTACGACTTCTACCTGTGCGGGCCGTCGGCGTTCATGCGCGATCTGTACGACGGGCTGCGCGCGCTGAACGTGCCGGACGAACGCATCCGCTTCGAGGCGTTCGGGCCGTCGAGCGTGGCGCGCAGCGTGACCCGAGCGGCAGGCACGGCAGGCGCGCCGGCGGCGAGCGTGCCGGTCGTGTTCCGGCGCACCGGGCGCGAAGCCGCATGGACGCCCGCCGACGGCACGCTGCTCGAATTCGCGGAAGGGCAGCGCGTCGCCGTGCCGTCCGAATGCCGCTCCGGTTCGTGCGGCACGTGCGCGACGCGCGTGCTGTCCGGCGCGGTCGACTACGAGCAAACGCCCGATGCGGCGGTCGAACCCGGCTGCGCGCTGCTGTGCGTCGCGCGGCCCGCGCAACGCGCCACGGAATCGCTCGTGCTCGACCGCTGACGCGCCTGCGACATGCGGCCGCAGACGGCCTGCTGCGCGAAAAGCGCGCGCAACTGCTTCTTTTTTCGGATGCCGGTTGGATCGACGATAGCGTCAACCGATTCGATGAAAGGAGCGCATCATGAAACTGCTCGGCATGATCAAGCTGGTCCTGTGGAGTTTCTTCGGCGTACGCAACAGCAAGGCGCACGCAGCCGATCTCGCGAACGTCAACTTCACGCTGCTGCCGTTCGTGGCGATCCTGCTCGCGCTGCTCGTCGGCGCGGTCATCTACGGCGTCGTGCATCTGGTCGTCGATCCGACCGTGACGATGCAGGGGTTCTGAGCGGCGCGTGAATGGCGAGCGGGAGATCATTCCCGCTTCGGTTTCCGGCCGCATGACCGGCGCATGATCGCGCCGGTCTTCGAGGTTGCTGTGCGCGCCGGGCATCGCTGCCACATCGCCGCCGTTGCCATGTGGCACGAATTGCGTTTCCCCATTCCCGTTCTTTCCCGCCTCCCGTTCCGCCCGATTCCACGGCCTTGATCCCCGCCCGGGGTAAAATGCGCGCCACGCCGCGCTGTCGCGTGCGACGGGTTGGCCGCCGTTCCGACGAACGGCGCGCACAACTGCCCGACGCCCGCACCGCGGCATTCGAAGCGTCCCCCGCATGACATGACCGCGCGAGGCCGCCGGCCGCCCGACAGGCACCCGACGAACCCGTCGACGGCTGCGTCGGCTCCCGGTGCGTCACCCGAATCCGATGTCCCATCCTGCGTCTTCCCGATCGATCGACCGGCACGCATGCGTGCCGTCTCGTCCGATTCGTCCGATGAATGTCGTGCCGGCCGGATGCGCCGCGGGTGAAGATTCGTCCGCGAGCGTGCGCTTCGCAGCTTCGTAACGTGTTTCGACAGGGTCGAGTGGCGAGTTTTCCATCCAGAACAATGACGGTGAATAAAACAACAGCGTCGCCCGTACGGCGGCGGCGCGCGAAGGTCGGGCTCGGCGTCGGTCTCGGCATCACGCTTTTCGCGGCGCAGGCTGCCGCAGCCCAGGGCGACGCGCCGGCACCGGACGCCGATGCGGCCGGCAGCGCGACGCTGCCGGCGATCACGGTGAGCGGCGAGCGCGGCAATGCGTTTCGCGTGCGCAACGCGTCGGTCGCGGGGCTCGACGACACACCGCTGCGCGACACGCCGGCGTCGGTGAGCGTCGTCACGCGCGCGCAGCTCGACGACCAGC
Organism: Burkholderia sp. DN3021; assembly: GCF_049805555.1. Lineage (NCBI taxonomy): Bacteria > Pseudomonadati > Pseudomonadota > Betaproteobacteria > Burkholderiales > Burkholderiaceae > Burkholderia > Burkholderia sp. DN3021. The sequence goes on from NZ_JBNCAB010000002.1 coordinate 97,077, forward strand.
AGGCGAAGCGGCTGAGCGACGTCGTGCGCAACGACGCATCGGTCGTCAACGACTATGCACCGGTCGGCTATTTCGAAGGCTTCGCGATCCGCGGTTTTCCGGTCGATCTCGCGAGCGCGATCCGGATCGACGGGCTGACGGTGTCCGGCGAGCAGAACGTGCCGCTCGAGAACAAGGAGCGCGTCGAGATCCTGAAGGGGCTTGCCGGCATCGACAGCGGTGTCGTCGCGCCCGGCGGCGTGATTAACTTCGTGACGAAGCGCTCCGCGAACGTCGCGAGCGTGACGGCCGGCGTCGATAGCCGCGGCTCGACGTCGGCGGCCGTCGATCTCGGCCGCCGCTTCGGCCCCGACCATCAGTTCGGCTTCCGGATCAATGCCGCGAAGGAGAACATGCACTCGTATATCGACGGCACGAACGGGCGGCGCATGTTCGGCTCGATCGCCGCCGACTGGGACATCAGCCCGCGTGCGAGCCTGCAGCTCAACGCCGAATTCCAGCAGTGGATCCAGCGTTCCGCGCCCGGCTACCAGTTGCTCGGCGGCACCGTCGTGCCGTCGGTCAAGACGACGTCGAAGGCGCTCGGCACGCAGCCATGGGCGAAACCGGTGACGACCGACGCGCTGAACCTGAACGCGCGCTTCGACTACCAGTTCAACGACGCGTGGAAGGCGTACATCGCCGCGGGCCGCAGCCGCACGATGATCGACGACAACAGCGCGTTCGCGTACGGCTGTTCGTACGCGGCGAGCTGCGCGGCCGGCGCGACGTCGCCGTTCTTCTTCGGCGCGAACGGCGACTACGACGTATACGATTTCCGCAGCCCCGGCGAATACCGGCGCAACGACGACCTGCGCGCGGTCACGACGGGCAAGTTCGCGACGGGGCCGCTGCGGCACGAGCTGACGCTCGGCGTGAGCGTGCAGCGCCGCGTCGTGCACATGGCCGACGCCGTGTACGACTACGTGGGCAGCGAGAACATCTACGGGCCCGACGTGGCGTTCGCGCCGTCGCCGAATTCGCCGGGCCCGTCATATCCGCGCCTCGACGCGTGGCAGTACGGCGTGTTCGGGCTCGACCGCATCAGCATCGGCGAACACTGGCAGGTGCTCGCGGGCGGCAAGGAAGTGCTGCTGCGCCAGCGCAGCTGGAGCAGCCTCGACGGCGCGGATACGCGCACCGACCGCTCCGTGTTCCTGCCGCAGGTCGCGCTCGTCTACAAGCCGGTGAACGTGCTGTCGCTGTACGCGTCGTACAGCAAGGCGCTGTCGCTAGGCGACCAGGCGCCGGTGCGCGCGACCAACGCGTATGCGTTCCTGCCGCCCGTCGAATCGCACCAGATCGAGGTCGGCGCGAAATACGACTGGCTCGACCGGCTGAGCCTCACGGCCGCCGTGTTCTCGATCAGCAAGCCGTTCCAGTTCGCCGACCCGGACGCATCGGGCACGACCTACACGTTCGTGCAGCGCGGCACGCAGCGGCACCAGGGGATCGAGCTCGGCGCGGCCGGGCGCATGACCGAGCGCCTCGCGCTGACGGCCAGCGTCGCGGCGATCCGCGCCCGTGCGGTCGATTCGGGTTCGCCGGCTTACGAAGGGCACCAGATCATCAACGTGCCCGCGCTGCGCGCGTCGCTGTATGCGGACTATGCGGTGCCGGGCGTCGCGGGCCTGAACGTGCTCGGCGGCGTCGAGTACAGTGCGGCCCGCAACGCGAACGAGGAAGGCACCGCGCGCGTGCCGTCGTGGTTCGTGTTCAATCTCGGCGCACGCTATACGACGAAGATCGGCGGTCATCGCACGGTGCTGCGCGTATCGGTGGACAATCTGTTCAACAAGTTCTACTGGCGCGACGCGGGCGAGCAGCAGGGCGATGCGTACCTGTTCCCGGGTGCGCCGCGCACCGCGCGCGTGTCGTTGACCTATGATTTCTGATCGTCCGGAACCGGCCGCGTGACGCGCGGCCCCGGCAGCTACCCAGGAGAGCACAGACGATGTCCCCACTCGAAATCGCCGGCGTGATCGTCAGCGCGCTCGCGATCTGGCTGACCGCGAAGCGGCGCATGCTGTGCTGGCCGGTCGGGCTCGCGTCGGTCGCGCTGTACGGCTGGATCTTCTTCGACGCGAAGCTGTACTCGGACATGCTGCTGCAGGGCGCGTTCGCGGTGCTGCAGGTGTACGGCTGGCAGCGCTGGCTCGCGCAGCGCGCGAGCGAAGCCGACGGCGGCGCGGCGCCGGCCGGCGACGTGGCGCCCGTCACGGGCGTGCGGCCGCGGCAGATGCTGCCCGACCTGATCGCGGCCGTCGTCGGCAGCGCGCTGCTCGGCGGCATGATGGCGCGCTGGACCGATGCGGCGCTGCCGTTCGTCGATGCGTCGCTGACCGCGTTCAGCCTCGTCGCGCAATACTGGACCGCGCGGCGCTACATCGCGTCGTGGGGGCTGTGGATCGTCGTGAACGTCGTGTACGTCGGGATGTTCGTGTTCAAGGAGCTGTACCTGACGGCCGGACTCTATGCGCTGTTCATCGGGCTCGCCGTCGTCGGCTGGCGCGACTGGAGCCGGACGGCCGCGGCGCTGCGCGCGGCGGCCGGCGGCGCGCTCGCGTCGGGCAGCGGCGCGCGCTGATTCACGCATCGATTCAACTACGGAGCAACGTCGTTCATGTCATTCCCACTCGAGCCGGACGGGCCAGTATCGCGTGACATCGCGCCGCCGCAATTCGGCGTCGACGGCGAGCAGGCCGAACGCGACTGGCCGCTGATGACGCACGACGAGGTGGCGGCGGTGCTCGCGCGGATCGACGGGGCCGGCGAGCCGGCCCGGCTGACGTGGCACAGCCCGCGCCAGTTCGCGGCAGCCGTGCTCGTGCGAATGGCGGACGGGCGCGGGCTGTTCGTCAAGCGTCATCACGCGAGCCTGCGCGATGTCGCGGGGCTCGAGGAAGAACATCGCTTCATCGCGCATCTGCGCGAACGCGGCATGCCCGTGGTCGACGTGCTCGCCGGTCGCGACGGCGCGACCGCGTTCGCATCCGGCGACTGGACGTACGAGGTGCATGTGCTCGCGCCCGGCGTCGACCCGTATCGCGGCGTGATGTCGTGGCAGCCGTTCGCGCATCCGTCGCATGCATACGCGGCCGGCCGCGCGCTGGCCGAACTGCATCGCGCGTCGGCCGGCTACGACGCGCCCGCGCGGCCTGTCCGCACGCTGCTGTCGAGTTTCCGCGTGCTGTCGTCCGCCGATCTGGCGGGCGCGCTCGAACGCTGGGTCGAGGCGCAGCCACTGCTCGCGCGCGCGCTCGGCGCGCGCGACTGGCGCGGCGACGTCGCCGACGCGATCGGCCCGTATCACGCGCGCCTCGTGCCGCTGCTGCCCGCGTTGCCGCCGCTGTGGACGCACGGCGACTGGCATGCGTCGAACCTGCTGTGGACCGATGCGGGGCCCGGTGCGCAGGTGCGGACGGTGCTCGATTTCGGGCTGTCGGATCGCACCTGCGCGGTGATGGACCTCGCGCTCGCGATCGAGCGCAATACGGTCGACTGGATGGCGCCGGCCGACGCGCGGCGCGTCGAATACGCGCAGATCGACGCGCTGCTCGACGGCTACGAATCGCTCGAACCGCTGAGCGACGACGCCTATGCGGCGCTGGTCGCGCTGCTGCCGATCGTGCATACGGAGTTCGCGCTGTCGGAAGTCGCGTATTTCGGCTGCATCATCGATGCGCCGGCCATCGTCGACATCGCATACGACGGCTACCTGATCGGGCACGCGCGGTGGTTCGGCGAACGCGACGGGCGGCAATTGCTCGACTGGCTCGTGCAGCGCCGGCGCGCGAAGCACGGGATCGTTTGAGTCTTGAGAGCACCCTGATAGCTTCACCCGCGCGGCGGTTGATATGTCGCTCGAATCATTATTGAATCGAACATCGAAATGTCGTCCGGATAGATTCGATGGACCGTCGCACGCGAGCGTTGGAGATGGGCAGCTCAACGTAAGCGCGGCGGCGATAAATGAGCCAACTTCATATCAACGGCCCGTACAGCAGTTGTTGAGGCAGCCGGGACTTACCTGAACGGTGACCTCACGGGTTTCCGATGTTGATTCGGTTGTGCTGCTGGCTGGATAAATTTGCGTTTTTATCTGAAATGGTGCGTTTATCAGGCCATCGTCTATGACGGCCTTTGCCACCACGGAGGCACGTTTCGTTGCAAGTTGATCGGGGGTGCTCTCATTTTCGGACGCGCTGCCAATTACATCGATCCATTTTTGAATTGGGTGCTTGGAGTTGATTTCCGACACCCATTGTTCGATTCGTATTTTCTCGGATTCACTGATTTCGTGACTGTTGGGTGAAAAAGGCACAAAAAATTGTCGAGATGGCAAATTTTGTGACCCCTGGCATTCTGCTATGGAATTTGTGGAGAAAAGGAATAGAACTGCAAAAATAGACGGTGATGCCGAAATCGAGATGTTCATGCTGAATTCGGCTCCTTACTCTGCAAATAAATCTTCACCGTAGATCACGAATCCGGTGAGTGTATCCGCATTTCTCAATGCGAGGTCAGGATTGGCTCTTGCCCATGCGGTCGCTGTAGGGTCGAGCCCGTAACGAGGGTCGCTGCTGCCGAAGGTGTCGACGAAATGTGTTACTTCGTGAATGAGCGTGGATAGGCGAGAATCTCCGAACATATTCTGATCGCGCAAACCGGTGCAAAAACATGAACCATCGATCCCGGATTCGTGTTGGTGACGGCCCCGGAGTGAACGAGAAACCATTCATTGTCTTCGTCAGACTCAAATTCGTACGCGTTGTGATCCGTGAAATTGTTCATTGCCTTAAATGATCGCCAGGTGGATTTTCAAGGGTGCCGCCCAACCTGGGGTCATGAAGCGGCATGATTACGTTCGCGTTCCCGCAACCTTGAACGGTCATCTTTTCAAGTGAAGATGTCCATAGAACTTGTTCGAAATTTTGGAATGAAAAATTATTTTTTGTGATTCTGACGGGACCGAATTGAATGTTCGAAAGCGACGCGACGAGTCCGATGAAATGTGACGACATCATCGGATCGCACGCGAGCGTTTAGACGTTGTGTGCAGGTGGCTATCTGGGCAGATTTGCCCGTTGATTCCGCGAGTACCACGCGCCGAACATGACGGAAATATCATCTTCGCCTCATGTTCGCACTGCGGCCGGACCGTAGCATCGGTCGCGAACCGTTACCGCAGAACCGAACATGCTCAAGCTCAACCTCGCCGTGGCCGTCGTCTTCGCGATGGCTGCGACGGCTCATGCGCAGCCGTCGCTGTCGCCGGGGCCGGCCCCGGCTGCCTCCGGCAGCGCCGCGCCGATCGGCGCACCGGCACCCGACGCCCTCCCTTCCACCTCGTTGACGCTTTCCGACGCGCTGTCGGTCGCGGCCCGGAACAATCCGGCGCTGCGCGGCGCGCGCGCGGACGTCGATGCGTCGGCCGGCGCGCTGATGCAGGCCGGCGCGCGCCCCAATCCCGAAGTGTCGTTCCTGCAGGAGGGGTTTCGTCGCGCCGAACGCACGTCGACCGCGATGATCAACCAGACGATCGAACTCGGCGGCAAGCGAAGCGCGCGGCTCGATGTCGCGTCGTACGGCAGGGAAGCGGCCAATGCATCGCTCGACGAGCAGGGCGCCGTCGTGCGCGCCGACGTGATTGCCGCGTTCTACGGGCTGCTCGCCGCGCAGCGCCAGTTTCAGGTGACCGAGGAATCGGCCGCGATCGCCGCGCGCTCCGCGGATCTCGCGAGCCGCCGTGCACAGGCCGGCAAGGTGTCGCCGGTCGAGGCGACCAAGGCACACGTGGCGGCGGCCGGCGTGCAGATCGAAGTCGTGACCGCGCGCGGCCGTGTCGAGGTCGCGCGCGAGAAGCTGAACGCGGTGATGGGCGAAGCGCGCGACGGCCGGCTTGCGGTGCTCGGCGATCTCGAAACCGTGCCGCCGGTCGAGCCGCTGTCCGCGCTGACCGCGCAGCTCGACGACGCGCCGCTCGCGCGGATCGCGCGCGCCGAGATGCTGCGCTCGAACGCGGCCGTGTCGCTCGAACGCGCGCGGCGCATTCCGGACGTGACGATCAGTGCCGGCGTGAAGCACGTGACCACGGGCGGCGTGCCGGACAACCAGGCGGTGGTCGGCGTGTCGATCCCGATTCCGCTGTTCAACACGAACAAGGGCGCGCTGCTCGAGGCGACGCACAAGGCCGAGCGGGCGAACGCCGATCTCGATCGCGAGCGCACGCGCTTGCGGCTTGACCTCACGCAGGCGTACACGAGTTTCGAAGCCGCTGCGCAGGAAGCGCAGCGGTTGAAGGCCGACATCCTGCCCGCCGCGCGCCTCGCGCTCGATGCGATGTCGCGCGGCTACGAGCTCGGGAAGTTCAGCTTCCTCGACGTGCTCGACGCGCAGCGCACGCTGTTCCAGGGCCAGTCGCAATACGTGCGCGCGCTCGCCGATGCCCATACGGCCCGCGCCGACATCGGCCGGCTCGTCGGTACGCCGCTCGCGCCGCTTGCACTGCCCGAGCCGGTCACGCAATAGCGCAACAGACGCCTCTTTTACCGGAAGGATCACCATGTCACGCAGCAGAATCCTGATCATCGCGGCGGTCGTGCTCGGCAGTGCCGGAATCGTCATCGGCGCACTCGGCGTCACGCGCAACAACGGCGGCAACGGCGCGGCCGCGTCGGCCGCTGCCGAAACCGCTTCATCCGCCGAAGCTGTCGGCGAGCGCGGCGGTGTCGTGCTGAAGCGCGGCAGGCTGTCCGTCGAGATCGTCATGACGGAAAAGCCCGGCGACGCGCGGCTCGTCGTCTATCCGTTCGTCGACGGCAAGCCGGCCGACAAGGGCGTGACCGTGTCCGGCACGCTGGTCCGGTACGACCGCACCCACGAACCGATGCGTTTCGACGCTGCCGGCCAGAAGTTCGTGTCCGCGCAGTCGATCGCCAAGCCGCACGTGTTCGATGCGACCATCGACGTCAAGGCGGGCAGCGACGCGGCGTCGTTCCCGTTCGCGCGCGCCGACGGCGCGATCGCGCTGACCGACGCGCAACTGGCGACCTCGAAGATCGCGCTCGCGAAGGCCGGCCCCGCGCAGATCGCGACGCCGTTCCAGTTGCCGGGCGAGATCAAGTTCAACGAGGATCGCACCGCGCACGTCGTGCCGCGCGTGGCCGGCATCGTCGAGCAGGTATCGGTGTCGCTCGGGCAGAACGTCGCGAAGGGGCAGGTGCTGGCCGTGATCGCGAGCACCGATCTCGCGGACCGGCGCAGCGAACTGCTGACGGCCGAGCGCCGGCTGTCGGGTGCGCGCGCAACCTACGAGCGCGAACGCACGCTGTGGCAGGAGCGCATCTCGGCGGAACAGGACTACCAGCAGGCACAGGTGCAGTTGCGCGAGGCCGAGATCGCCGTGCAGAACGCGCGGCAGAAACTCGCCGCGCTGAACGCGCCGGCGGGCGCGGGCGCGCTGAACCGCTACGAGCTGCGCGCACCGTTCGCGGGCACGATCGTCGAGAAGCATGCGACGCCCGGCGAGGCGATCGCCGCCGATGCGAGCATGTTCGTGATCTCCGACCTGTCGACGGTCTGGGCCGAGATGGCCGTGCCGGCGCAGCGGCTGAACGATGTGCGCGTGGGCAGCGATGCGACCGTCAGCGCGACCGCGTTCGAATCGCGTTCGAGCGGCCCGATCGCGTATGTGGGCTCGCTGCTCGGCGAACAGACGCGCACCGCGCCGGCGCGCGTCGTGCTGCCGAACCCGGACGGCGTGTGGCGGCCGGGCATGTTCGTGAACGTGTCGGTCGACGCGGGCAGGCAGGGCGTGCCGCTCGCGGTCGCGAGCGACGCGCTGCAGGATGTCGACGGCGCACCTTCCGTGTTCGTGCGCTCGCCGAAGGGGTTCGTCGCGCAGGCGGTCGAAACAGGGCGGCGCGACGAACGCGCGACCGAAGTGCTGAAGGGGCTCAAGCCCGGGCAGGAATACGCGGCGTCGAACAGCTTCGTGCTGAAGGCCGAGCTCGGCAAGGGGAGCGCGGAACATGAATGAGCGTCACGCGCGTGCCATTGCACGATTTTCGACCCGCTATGCGGCCCGATATGCGGCTCGATTTGCGACCCGTCGAGTGACCGGTCGCGCGGCTCGTCCGGTGAAGGCGACCGTTCCCCGTTTCAAGGAATCCCGCCATGTTTGAGCGCCTGATCCGCTTTGCGATTGCGCACCGCTGGCTCGTGATGCTGGCGATCGCGGCCGTGGCCGCGCTGGGCGTCTTCAGCTACCAGAAGCTGCCGATCGACGCTGTGCCCGACATCACGAACGTGCAGGTCCAGATCAACACGGCCGTGCCCGGTTATTCGCCGCTCGAGGCCGAGCAGCGCATCACCTACCCGATCGAGACCGTGATGGCCGGGCTGCCGGGCCTCGAGCAGACGCGCTCGATCTCGCGCTACGGGCTGTCGCAGGTCACCGTGATCTTCAAGGACGGCACCGATATTTATTTCGCGCGGCAGCTCGTCAACGAGCGCATCCAGGAGGCGAAGGACAAGCTGCCGGCCGGCATCGCGCCCGCGATGGGGCCGACGTCGACAGGCCTCGGCGAAATCTACCTGTGGACCGTCGAAGCCGACGCGGCCGCGCGCAAGCCCGACGGCACGCGCTATACGGCGGCCGACCTGCGCGAACTGCAGGACTGGGTCGTGCGGCCGCAGCTCAGGAACGTGCGCGGCGTGACCGAGGTCAACTCGATCGGCGGCTACGTGAAGGAATACCGTGTCGCGCCGAACCCGGCGAAGCTGATGTCGTACGGGCTGACGCTCGCCGACGTCGTGCGCGCGCTCGAACGCAACAACGACAACGTCGGCGCCGGCTACATCGAGAAGCGCGGCGAACAGTATCTCGTGCGCGTGCCGGGCCAGGCGCGCACCGTCGACGACATCGCGAACATCGTGCTGACCAACGTCGGCGGCGTGCCGGTGCGGATGAAGGACGTCGGGCTGGTCGACATCGGCCGCGAGCTGCGCACCGGCGCCGCGACGTCGGACGGCGAGGAGGTCGTGCTCGGCACGGTCTTCATGCTGATGGGCGAGAACAGCCGGACGGTCGCGAAGGCCGTCGCGGCAAAGATGGAGGACGTGAACCGCACGCTGCCTGCCGGCGTGAAGGCGATTCCCGTGTACGACCGCACGGTGCTCGTCGAGAAGGCCGTCGCGACGGTGAAGAAGAACCTGCTCGAAGGCGCGATCCTCGTGATCGCCGTGCTGTTCCTGTTCCTCGGCAACATCCGCGCGGCGCTGATCACCGCGCTCGTGATTCCGCTGTCGATGCTGATGACCTTCACCGGCATGGTCAACGCGAAGGTGAGCGCGAACCTGATGAGCCTCGGCGCGCTCGACTTCGGGATCATCGTCGACGGCGCGGTGGTGATCGTCGAGAACTGCGTGCGGCGGCTCGCGCATGCGCAGGCGGCGGCCGGGCGGCCGCTCACGCGCGACGAGCGCTTCGCCGAAGTGTTCGGCGCGTCGCAGGAAGCGCGCCGCGCGCTGATCTTCGGACAACTGATCATCATGGTCGTGTACCTGCCGATCTTTGCGCTGACCGGCGTCGAAGGCAAGATGTTCCACCCGATGGCCATTACCGTCGTGATGGCGCTCGCGGCCGCGATGGTGCTGACTGTCACGTTCATTCCGGCGGCCGTCGCGCTGTTCATCGGCGAGCGGGTCGAGGAGCAGGAGAACCGGCTGATGGGCTGGGCGCGGCGCGCGTACGAACCGGTGCTCGCCGCGTTCATGACGCGCCCGGTGCGCGTGATGCTCGGCGCGGGTGCGATCGTGCTCGTCACGCTCGGGCTCGCGACGCGGCTCGGCAGCGAATTCATCCCGAGCCTCGACGAAGGCGATCTGGCGGTCGCCGCGCTGCGGATTCCCGGCACGAGCCTGTCGCAGTCGGTCGAGATGCAGAAGTCGATCGAGAAGACGCTGAAGGCGCGTTTCCCCGAGATCGAGCGCGTGTTCGCGCGCACCGGCACGGCCGAGATCGCGGCCGACCCGATGCCGCCGAACCTGTCGGACGGTTACATCATGCTGAAGCCGACGGACAGGTGGCCCGACCCGAAGAAGCCGCGCGACACGCTCGTGCGCGAGATCGAGGAAGCGCTCGCCGAGTTGCCGGGCAACGCGTACGAGTTCTCGCAGCCGATCCAGCTGCGCTTCAACGAGCTGATCTCGGGCGTGCGCAGCGACGTGGCCGTGAAGATCTTCGGCGACGACATGGCCGTGCTGAACCAGACCGGCGAGCAGATCGCGGCCGCGCTGCAGAAGGTACCGGGCGCATCGGAGGTGAAGGTCGAGCAGACGACGGGCCTGCCCGTGCTGACCGTCAACCTCGACCGCGACAAGCTCGCGCGCTACGGCGTGAGCGTCGCCGACCTGCAGGACACGGTGGCCGCGGCCGTCGGCGGGCAGAAGGCCGGCACGCTGTTCCAGGGCGACCGCCGCTTCGACATCGTCGTGCGGCTGCCCGACGAGCTGCGCTCGGACATCGAGGCGATCAAGCGGCTGCCGATCGCGCTGCCCGCGCCGGCGGCCGGTGCCAGCGCGCCGCTCGCGGCGGCGCCGTACGTGCCGCTCGCGGAGCTCGCGACGATCGACGTCGCGCCGGGCCCGAACCAGATCAGCCGCGAGGACGGCAAGCGGCGCGTGGTCGTCAGCGCGAACGTGCGCGGCCGCGACGTCGGCTCGTTCGTCGCCGATGCGCGCGAGCAGTTGCGGCAGGACGTGCGCGTGCCGGCCGGCTACTGGGTGTCGTGGGGCGGCCAGTTCGAGCAGCTGCAAAGCGCGAGCGAGCGCCTGAAGCTCGTCGTGCCGCTCGCGCTGTTCATGGTGTTCGTGCTGCTGTTCGTGATGTTCAACAACGTGAAGGACGGCCTGCTCGTATTCACCGGCATTCCGTTCGCGCTGAGCGGCGGCGTCGTGTCGCTGTGGCTGCGCGGGATCCCGCTGTCGATCACGGCGGCGGTCGGCTTCATCGCGCTGTCCGGCGTCGCCGTGCTCAACGGGCTCGTGATGATCTCGTTCATCCGCAACCTGCGCGACGAAGGGGCGCCGCTCGACGCCGCCGTGCGCGAAGGCGCGCTCACGCGGCTGCGGCCCGTGCTGATGACCGCGCTGGTCGCGTCGCTCGGTTTCCTGCCGATGGCGTTCGCGACCGGCACCGGCGCCGAGGTGCAGCGCCCGCTTGCGACGGTCGTGATCGGCGGTATCCTGTCGTCCACGGCGCTGACGCTGCTGGTGCTGCCTGTGCTGTACCGCGTCAGCCATGCGGTGTCGTGGCGCGCCGCGCTTTTGGACAGCTTCGGCGGCGGGGTCGGCGCCGGTTTGCTGCGCCGGCTGGGTTTCTTCAAGGGTAATGCGTAATGCGAATTCTGATTGTCGAGGATGAACCGAAGACGGGCGCCTATCTGCGCAAGGGCCTGACGGAGGCCGGTTATGTCGTCGACTGGATCGAGGACGGCATCACGGGCCAGCACCAGGCCGAGACCGAGGAATACGACCTGCTCGTGCTCGACGTGATGCTGCCGGGGCAGGACGGCTGGACGCTGCTGCAGAACCTGCGGCGCAGCAAGTCGACGCCCGTGCTGTTCCTTACTGCGCGCGACGACGTTGGCGATCGTGTGAAGGGGCTCGAACTCGGCGCCGACGACTATCTCGCGAAGCCGTTCGACTTCGTCGAACTCACCGCGCGCATCAAGTCGATCCTGCGGCGCGGCCAGCCGCGCGATTCGAACACGCTGCGCGTGGCCGACCTCGAACTCGACCTGACGCGCCGCAAGGCCACGCGGCAGGGCGACACGATCCTGCTGACCGCGAAGGAATTCGCGCTGCTGTGGCTGCTGATGCGCCGCGAGGGCGAGATCCTGCCGCGCGCGACGATCGCATCGCAGGTATGGGACATGAACTTCAACAGCGACACGAACGTCGTCGATTCGGCGATCCGGCGGCTGCGTTCGAAGATCGACGACGCATACGAACCGAAGCTGATCCACACCGTGCGCGGGATGGGCTACGTGCTCGAAGCGCGCGGCGGCGCGGCCGCATGATCGCGCGCCTGCTGCCGCGCACGCTGCGCGGCCGCCTGACCGCGCTGATCGTCCTGTCGACGTCGGTGATCCTCGCGTCGAGCGGCGTCGCGCTTTACGAAGCGCTGAGCAACCGCGTCGAAACGACGGCGGCCGAACAGATGGCCGGCATTTCCGCCGCGCTGGGCACGCATCTGGCCGAAGCGCGCACGACGGCCGACGTCGCGCGCAACACCGACATCTGGATCGACCAGCTGCACGGCCATCCGAACATGGATCTCGCGATCTACGATGCGTCGGGCACGCGCCTCGTCGGCACGCCAGGATTCCGCCCGTACGCGACGCTGCTGTCGCTGGACGCGGGGCGCGTGCCGGTCGGCGTCGCGCCGCCCGGCGCGCGGCACCAGTATCTGGTGACGACCGTGCCGCTCGCCGGCGCGGGCGCACCGGTGGTACGCGTCGCGGTGCAGTACGACCGCAGCGCCGACGTGCTGCTGTTGCGCACGCATGCTTATACGATCGTCGTGATCGAGGTGTTCGGCGTGGTGCTCGCGGCCGCGATCGCGTACGGCATCGCGGCGCTCGGGTTGAGTCCGCTGCGGCGTTTCGCGGCGCGCGCCGAGCAGATGTCGTCGAGCCGGCTCGCGCATCCGCTGCCGGAACTCGATACGTCCGGCGAGCTGAAGGAACTCGAGCATGCGTTCAACGGGATGCTCGCGCGGCTGAACGAATCGTTCACGCGGCTGAGCCAATTCTCGTCGAATCTCGCGCACGATATGCGCACGCCGCTCACGAACCTGCAGGCGGCCGCACAGGTCGTGCTGTCGCAGCCGCGCAGCGCGGATGAATACCGGAACGTGATCGAGTCGAGCATCGACGAGTATCAGCGGCTGTCGCGAATGATCGAGGACATGCTGTTTCTCGCGCGCTCGGAACAGGCCGGCACGTCGATCGACGTGCGGCGCCTGAATGCGGCGGAAGAGGCCGGGCGTGTCGCCGGCTACTACGAGCCGCTCGCGGAGGATGCGGGTGTGTCGGTGAAGGTCGACGGTCACGCGTGGGTCGATGCGGATCTCACGCTGTACCAGCGCGCGTTGAGCAACCTGCTGTCCAATGCGCTCGCCTACGCGCCGCGCGGCAGCGTCGTCACGATCGACTGCGTGGAGCAGGGCGGTGCGACGACGATCGCCGTGTCGGATACGGGGCCCGGCATTACCGCGGAACATGTCGGGCGGATCTTCGAGCGCTTCTATCGCGTCGATCCGTCGCGGCACAATTCGGCGTCGGGGACGGGGCTCGGCCTCGCGATCGTCCGGTCGATCATGGACAACCACGGCGGCGAATGCGGCGTCGACAGCGATCCCGGCCGGCGCACGACGTTCTGGCTGCGCTTTCCGCGACGGCCGGCCGAGCCGACGCGGCCGGCCGTCATTCGCACCTGACATCGCGGGCGGGCACGCCCGCACGTTCGCCGCAAGGCGTTTGCGAGCGGCACGGTGCCCGCGGTCGCACGACCGAGCGGCATCAGCGCGTCGCCAGGTTGTCGTGATTGTCGGCCTGTGGCTTCTTCTCGCGGCCATGCACCGAAATCCCGTGAAGCTCCTTGTTGCGCGCGACGATCTCGCTGGTCGGCGGGTATTGCGTCTTGCTCGTCGGCACGATGCCGTCGTGCTGCGCCTGTTTCAGTTCGTTGACGACTTGTGCGCGGGTCTTGCCCTGCGTTTGCGTTTGCGCGAATGCGGCCTGCGTGGCCATGCCGAGCGACAGCGTGGCGGTGACGAACAGTGCTGCGAGTTTTGCCGTTTTCATTGAGTTCTCTCCTTGATCGGGGTCGCCGGGTGGCGAACCATGGACCCAGTATGCGAAAGCAGCCATGCGCCACCGTGATCGGGAGATGAAAAAAACGTCAGATTGCGTGACGCGGTGGCGCGCCGTACGCGCTCGATCGACGTGACGCAATCGTCATGTTCGCGTCATGAGCGCGATGAGCGGGAAGCGGAACATGAAGCCTGCCGATTGCCCACGCGGCCGACGGCATTCGCGCCGTTCGCGACAGCAGAATCGAAAGCGGGCGGTCATGTTAAGACTTTCATTTCGGACCGGAAATTGCATCGTCCCGCCATTCGCCTATCGTCGATCGCAGTCCTGATCGTCCCGTTTCTCGCAGGCTGCGCATCGCCACGTTCCGACACCGGAACGACCGCGCCGGCCGCCGCGCGCAAGCCGGTGCCGGCCGACCTCATGCCCGGCGAGCAGATCGACTATGCCGGGCACCGCTGCGGCAATCCGAACCTGTACGTGAAGACGCATCCGTGTTTGTTTCCGCAACGCAATCCAGCGCCGTGATCGTCTGCGTCGCGATCAAAAAAAGGCCCGGTACTCGATGAGTCCGGGCCTAACGCGTGATCGTGCCGTGCGACAGCGACCCGCTGCGTGGATGGGAACGGGCATGGCCCGTTACCGTTCCGATCGTAGCGAAACGACGCATCGTGACCCTGATCGGAACATGAAATTTTTGTCACGCAGGCGCGAGCGTGCCGCCGCCGCGATCAGAATCGATGGCGCAACCCGGGATTGACGATGCCTTGCGTGCGCGTTCCGCCGTAGCCATAGGAGCCGATCGGCGCCTGCGCCGTTGTTCAAGACGAATTTCATTCGTATTGCGACGCAGTACATGCACGAACCATGACGAAACCGTCATGCCTGGATCACGATGCCGCACCGCCGCCGGATCAAAGTGAAGGCTCCTGTCACGGATTCCCGGCAAGGAGCGAACAACATGAACAATCCGCGACCGATGATCGCGATGACCGTTGCCGCGCTGTCGATCGCGGCCTTCTCGCAGACCGTGGCCGCGCAGGCGAAGACCCGGCAGGACGTGCGTCGGGAATTGATGCGCGCGCGGCACGACGGCGTGATCCCGAGCCCGAATCACGACTGCCCGGCGAGCCCGGCCGCCGTCGCGCGCAATCAGGAAATCCATCGATCGACGATTCGCCGCGGCGAGAACGCACCGACGGTCGATGCGCACGACAACCGCTTCGCGGTGCGTTGATCGTTCATTCGCGGCCGGCTGCGACGCCGCTGCTCGGCCGGTTTTCCATATGAAAAGGAGCATGCCATGCGCACTATCGCAACAGGAATCATGCTGGCTGTCTGTTTGATGTCGACGGCCGCGATGGCGGCCGGCTGGCCGGAACGGGCGCTGTCGCATGCGTCGGAGCACGACGCCGGCCGCCGCGCGAGCGAGTGGATGCGCTGCGAATTCGCGGCCGTGCCGTCAGGCGAGTGGAGCGCGACATTCATGCGCGGACAATGCGAGGTCGACAACGGCCGGCTGACGTTCGTGCCGGCCGACACGGGCGGCGAGCCGAATGTCGCGGAGAAGCGGATCGTGCTGGGCGATGTTCGTAGCGCGTCGCATCAGTCGCGCAAGTTGAAGGAACAACTGCAACTGACGACACGCGACGAAGTGATCGCGCTGAACATGCTGACCGACGACGGCAGCCGCAAGTCGCGCGAGCACGCGATCGACTTGTGGACCGCGTTGCGCAACGAGGGCGTCACGCCCGTCAACGGCACGCGCATCGTCGACACGTATCCGGCGGGCGCGACGACGCGGTAGCCGGCGCGCCCGTTCCGGTCAAAGCTGCGCGAGCGCCTGGTCGAGATCGGCGAGCAGGTCGTCGATATGCTCGATGCCGATCGACAGCCGCACCGTTTCCTCCTTCACGCCGGCCTTCGCGAGCTCGGCCGGCGACAGTTGCCGGTGCGTTGTCGATGCCGGGTGCGTCGCGAGCTGTTGTTGTGATGTCGAGCGATTATAGGAGCACGTGTGCTGCTGCCCTTAGAACGAATGGTGTGTTGCTTATGGGGATGCCGCGCATAAAATGCGGTTTTCCGCAGACAGGAGGCGCGCGATGGATCAGGACCAATGGAACCGGATGGATGCGTATTTTTCCGCGACGCTCGTGCCGTCCGACGATGCGCTCGATGCCGCGCTGGCGGTCAGTAACGCGGCCGGGCTGCCCGCGATCAACGTCGCGCCGAACCAGGGCAAGCTGCTGCAACTGCTCGCGACGATACGCGGCGCGCGGCGCATCCTGGAGGTCGGCACGCTCGGCGGCTACAGCACGATCTGGCTCGCGCGCGCGTTGCCGCCGGGCGGCACGCTCGTGACGCTCGAACTGAACCCCGAGCATGCGAAGGTCGCGACGCGGAATATCGCGCGCGCCGGGTTTGCTGAGGTCGTGTCGGTGATCGTCGGCAGCGCGAAGGACAGCCTCGCGCGGCTCGTCGATGCGGGTGGCGCGCCGTTTGATTTCATCTTCATCGATGCGGACAAGGACAACAATCCGGTCTATCTCGACGCGGCGCTGAAGCTGTCGCGGCCCGGCACGGTGATCGTGGTCGACAACGTCGTGCGCGGCGGGCGCGTGGCCGATCCGGACAATCGCGAGCCCGATGTGGTCGGCGTGCGGGAAGGCTTCGCGCGTCTCGCGGCCGAGCCGAAGCTCACGACGACGGCCGTGCAGACGGTCGGGCAGAAGGGCTGGGACGGGTTCTCGATCTCGATCGTCGGCGAGTGACGTGACGGTGGCGCGCCACGCGCGTCAGCGCTTTCCCGTCGCGTCGGCCCGGCGATACAGGCGTGGCCATTGATCCTGGAACAGGCCGTTGCAGGTGCCGTGCGTCGCGATGTCGGCGAGCAGGAAGCGCCGGCCGTCGAAGATCCACGACGCGGTCGAGCCGCAATCGCCGGCGCTGCGCAAGCGGACCTTGCTCGACAGCATCGCGCTGGCGGGATCGTAGCCGGCGTCGGTCAGTTCGTTCGCGAACGACGCCGAATCGAGACCCGCGTTCGCGTTCTCGCCGAAGTTCATCGCCATCGGCGCATACGGCGCCGACCGTCGCACGCGGTACCACAGGTCGGTGTGGTTATACAGGCTGCTGGTCTGGCACGGGATCGCGACGAGCGCCTCGTCGGCCGAGATCGCCACGGCGCGCGACGCCTTCCTGCGATCGCCGGCCGACATTTCGTCTTCGACATCGGCCGCGCATTGCTTCACGTCGGTGCCGAACTTCGCGAGCACGGCATCGACGAGCGGGCGCTGTTCGGCGGCCGACAGGCCGGCGACGGGCGGCGCCGGAACGACGGCGGGCGGCAGTGCCGGCGCGGCCGGCACCGACGAAGCGGGCCGGTTGCCGGGGCGCAGCAGCGCCGTGACCGTGCCGACGCGGCCCTGCGTGTCGTCGATCAGCAGCAGCGCCGCATTCAATCCCGACAGCGGCGTGCGCGGCGTTTGCGCCGACGCCGGATCGCCGAAGCTCAGCAGTTGTGCATTGCGCGACGCGGCGAGCCACGCGGCAACCGTTGCCGGATCGCTCGTCCGGATCCGGAACGGGTGCGCGTCGTCATTGTCCGGCTTGTCGCCGAACGCATGCCATTGGGCCGGCATCGCATCGAACGGGCGGCCATCGGTGCGTGCCGTGCGCAGATCCAGTGGTGCCGACGCGAAGATGTCGAGCGACGGTTGCGCATCGGGGCCGGCATCGCGCGTCACGCGCAGGATGAGATTGGTGCGCGCATCGTCGATATCGTCGGCGTGGCTTTCGGCAATGCAGCGGTTGCCGTTGTCGCAGACGACCGACCAGCTCTTGAAGTCGCGCTCGACCGGCGGCCGCGCGAGCGGGCGTGCCTGTGCGGCGAGCGGGGAAGCGGCGAGGAGGGCGGCGAGGGCGAGCGAAAGGCGGTGCGACATGACGGTTCGTATCGGCTGTGAACGGGCGGGCGGAAGACGTCGGCGCTGCAGGCGCATCGTCGGCAAGCGGTGCACATGGAGTGCAGCGGCGTATGACGCGGTGGGCTTTGCAGAACGGATCAAGTATACCGCCGCAACGGATGGCGGCGGACGCGACGACACGTGGTATGCGGGCACGCACGTTGCTCACCGGCAGCGGCTGGGCGCGTGCGGACGTGCAAACGGCGCGATGCCCACAGGCATCGCGCCGTTCGTCTTTCATCGACCGTCGACCACGTCGCGCAGGAACGTGTCGAGCATCGCCACGTCGCCCCACGGCCGCTTGTATTCGCGATCGTGTTCGGCATCGGCGAGCATCGTCTCGACGAGCGCGTGGATCGCGGGACGCGCTATCCTTTCACGCACACCACCTGGCGCAGCGTATGCACCACTTCGACGAGGCTGCGCTGGGCCGCCATCACCGCGTCGATGTCCTTGTAGGCCATCGGAATCTCGTCGACGACACCCGCGTCCTTCCGGCATTCGACGCCTTGCGTCGCCTTCGCCTGGTCGTCGGCCGTGAAGCGGCGCTTCGCTTCGGTGCGGCTCATCGTCCGGCCCGCGCCGTGGCTGCACGAGCAGAAGCTTTCCGGATTGCCGAGCCCGCGCACGATGAAGCTCTTCGCGCCCATCGAACCCGGAATGATCCCGAGCTGCCCCTTCTGCGCGGACACCGCGCCCTTGCGCGTCACGAGCACGTCTTCGCCGAAGTGGCGTTCGCGCTGCACGTAGTTGTGGTGGCAGTTCACCGCGTGCTCGTCGACCGCGAACGGCTTGCCGATCACGCCGCGCGCCGCGCCGATCACCGCGTCCATCATCGCCTGCCGGTTGCGCCGCGCGTAGTCCTGCGCCCAGCCGACCGCTTCGACGTAATCGTCGAAGTGCCGGCTGCCCTCGGTGAAATACGCGAGGTTGCGGTCCGGCAGGTTCGCGATGTGCTGCCGCATGTCGGCCTGCGCGAGTTCGATGAACAGGCTGCCGATCGCGTTGCCGACGCCGCGCGAGCCGCTATGCAGCATGAACCACACGTGGTCCGCTTCATCGACGCACACTTCGATGAAGTGATTGCCGGTGCCGAGCGTGCCGAGATGCGCGTAGTGGTTCGTCTTTTCCAGCTTCGGATACTTGTCGACGATTCGCTGGAAACCCGGCAGCAGCGATTTCCACGATTCGGTCACGGCGGCCGGCGTGCGATCGCCCCACGCGCCCGGATCGCGGCGGCCCGGCGCGCGGCCGTGCGGCACCGCGCGTTCGATCGCGCTGCGCAGCCCGGCGAGCGAGTCCGGCAAGTCGGACGCCGTCAGCGTCGTGCGCGCGGCCATCATCCCGCAGCCGATGTCGACGCCGACCGCGGCCGGAATGATCGCGCCCTTCGTCGGAATCACGCTGCCGATCGTCGAGCCCTTGCCGAGGTGGACGTCCGGCATCACCGCGACGTGGCGGAAGATGAACGGCATCTGCGCGGTGTTGCGCAGTTGCGCGCGCGCTTCGTCCTCGACGGCGACGCCTTGCGTCCACATCTTCACCGGCTTGCCGTTCGCCAGTTCCATCACCTGATAATCCATGTTGCTCATTTGCTTCACCATTCATTCATTTGCCCGGCGCGGTACACATGCGCACATGCACCGCGCCGTTTCATACCCTAAGCGCCCTTGATGCTGACGAGTCCGTTCAGCACCTGGTCGAGACCGCCGAACACCGAGATGCGGTCGATCCGTTCCGCGACGCGCTCGAGCGTTTCCAGCTCCTTGAGCCGCAGCGCGGTCGGGTTTTCTTCCATCACCTTCGCGGTGTTCAGCAGCGAACGCGTCGCCGCCGTTTCCTCGCGGCGGCGAATCACGTTCGCCTGCGCGGCTTTTTCGGCTTCGACCACCTGCGCGAGGATCGTCTTCATGTCGCCCGGCAGCACGATATCCTTCACGCCGACGCTGCGCACGTCCACGCCCGAGTTTTCGAGGCGCGCACGCACCTGTGCGATCACGACCTCGTCGATTGACTGCTTGTCTTCCAGCAGCTCGTCGAGCGAGCGCGTACCGACGGCCGCACGCAGTGCGAACTGCAGCTCGCGATACAGGTGCTCGACCGGCTTCTGCAACTGGCCGAACGCATGCAGCACGTCCGCATAGCACCACGTCGCCGACAGGTTCAGCCGCAGCGCGACCTTGTCGCGCGTCAGGATTTCCTGTCCGCCGACTTCGAGCGCCTGCACGCGCAGGTCGACGAGTTCGACCGCGACGTCGCGGTTGAAGCGCCAGAACGCCGATACACCTGCTTCCAGCAGCCGCTCGATCTTGCCGTCGATCTTCAGCACGCCGACGTGATACGCCGGCACCTGCGCCAGCAGCACGCCCGTCAGGCCCGCCACGCCGCGCGCACGCAGCGCCGGTTGCGCGATGCGCTTCACGAGCGCGGCCGGCAGCATGCTGTGCTGCGCGAGATCGACGCGTTCGAGACGATGCGCGATCAGGCCGCGCCAGTACAGCCGGCGCGTGCCTGGCGCCAGGATCTCGACGAGCACGTCGTCTTCATAGCGCAGGCCCGCTTCGTCGTCGGCCAGATCCATCGCGACGAAATAGTGCGCGAGCACGTCCTGCGCGTCGTGACGCAAGTAGTCGGCCAGCGCCTGGTCGGCGAGCGGCGTGTCGAGACGCGCGGTCTGCACCGACAGGCGATTGAACGGATCGAAGGCCTTGAACACGCCCGGTTCCAGCACCTTCACGAAATCGCCCTCGCTCATCAGCAGCGCGCGTTCGTTCTTTTTCACTACATGACGCTTCCACATATTCTTGTCCTTTTCTTCAATGACCGCCGGGTGACGCGCATCGTGCGGATCGCGGTGCGACGCAATCGGGCGGGCGGCACGGGGGCCGGCGCGGGCGCGGCACGGCGACGCATCCTGCATCGCGTCGTCGTGCGCGTTCGCGCGGGCCGTCCGGCCGCCTGGCCGATCGCGCGGAACCATGACCGGTCCGACGCGCGGCGGGCCTCGCGGCCCGCACCGGCGGGTACTGCTTCCATCAAGAGACTGTCGTTGCGGACAGTGTTCGAGCGGGATTCGAACCCGCTACACACCGGCTTTCGCCGGCTGCTCTACCCGAATGAGCTACCGAACGGTGGGCGCCCCGGGATTCGAACCCAGGCGAGGCTCCAGTGCGCGCCCCTTTGCCTTCGTCTGTCCATGGCGGCATGCGCTGCCGCGACGAACGAGGTTCGGCGGCGGCGCACCAGCAGGGCTTTGTGAACCCTGGCTCGCGGGCCAGCGGGACATCCGGCGCTTCCTATTTAGCGAGGAGCGTGCCAGTGGGGGGCTTTGGTGCTCGAAGAAAATTCTAGATCATTGAAAGTAAAGGGGAATTTATTGGGTCGTCTTGATTCGCGCCGGTCTTGCCTCCACGGAAGAATCAAGAAAATCCGATACAATCGGATCGCTTCTTATCCGATGAGATAAACATGCGAAAGACAGTCGCAATCGGCTTTCTCGGCACCGTGCTCGACCAGGGCGGCCGCGCGCCGCGCCGCTACCGCAAATGGCGGCCGACGATCTCGTTGTGCGAGCAGCCCGACCTGCCGATCGACCGGCTCGAGTTGCTGCATCCGCCGAGCTATACGCGCCTCGCCAACCAGGTGCGGGACGATCTCGCGCACCTGTCGCCGCGCACCGACGTGCGGCTCACGCCGCTCATGATCCACGACCCGTGGGATTTCGAGGAGGTTTATGCGACGCTGCACGACTACGCGCGCGCCTATCCGTTCGACCTCGAACACGAGGATTACCTGATCCACATCACGACCGGCACGCACGTCGCTCAGATCTGCTGGTTCCTGCTGGCGGAAGCGCGCTACCTGCCCGCGCGCCTCGTGCAGACGGGGCCGCCGCAGCGGACCGACGAAGGGCCGAGCGGGCCGGGCACGGTGTCGGTGATCGATCTCGACCTGTCGCGCTACAACCGGATCGCGCAGCGCTTCACGCGCGAACGCGACGAAACGGTGTCGTTCCTGAAGGCCGGCATCGCGACGCGCAACGCGCGCTTCAATGCGTTGATCGAGCAACTGGAGCGTGTGGCCGTGCGCTCGCGCGCGCCGATGCTGCTCGTCGGGCCGACGGGCGCCGGCAAGTCGTTTCTTGCCAAGCGCGTGTACGAGCTGAAGCGCGGCCGCCATCGGCTCGCGGGGCCGTTCATCGAGATCAACTGCGCGACGCTGCGCGGCGACGCGGCGATGTCGACACTGTTCGGCCACGTGAAGGGCGCGTTCACGGGCGCGCAGTCGGCACGCGCGGGGCTGCTGCGCGCGGCGGATGGCGGCCTGCTGTTTCTCGACGAGATCGGCGAACTCGGGCTCGACGAACAGGCGATGCTGCTGAAGGCGATCGAGGAAAAGCGCTTCCTGCCGGTTGGCGCGGACGTCGAGGTGGCCAGCGATTTCGAGCTGATCGCGGGCACGCACCGCGACCTGCGGCTGATGGTGGCGGCCGGCACGTTCCGTGAGGATCTCTATGCGCGGATCAATCTGTGGACGTACGAACTGCCGGGGCTCGCCGAGCGTCGCGAGGACATCGAGCCGAACCTCGAATTCGAGCTCGACCGTTTCGGCCGCGAGCAGGGCGAGCAGGTGCGGTTCAACGTCGAGGCGAAGCGGCGTTATCTCGCGTTCGCCGCGTCGCCGCGCGCGGCGTGGGCCGGTAACTTCCGCGAGTTGTCGGCGTCGGTCACGCGGATGGCGACGCTGGCCGATGCGGGACGGATCACCGAGGAACTTGCCGAGCAGGAGGTTGAGCGGCTGGCGCGCACGTGGTCGTCGCCGGGCGGCGCGGGCGCGTCCGATACGTGGGTCGATGCGGTGTTCGGTGCGCGTGCGGCGGAACTCGACCTGTTCGACCGCGCGCAGCTCGAACGCGTGCTCGACGTGTGCCGCGTGTCGGCGAGCCTGTCGGAAGCCGGACGCACGCTGTTCGCGGTGTCGCGGCAGAGCAAGAAGCAGCCGAACGATGCGGATCGGCTGCGCAAGTATCTCGCGCGCTTCGGGTTGGATTGGGAGGGGGTGCGGCTGGCGCTCGACGTGGCGCGGTGAGCGCGGCGGCGCGGATGCCGCGCGGAGCCGAACGGCCCCGCAAGCACGCGGGCGGGTTCGGTCACGCCGCTGCCGCCTCCCGGAACGGCGCGAGGAACGCCCATTCCGGCTGCGCCGCGGCAACATCCGCCAGCCCGCGCGCGAACGCCTGCACCGGCAGCCACGGATACCCGAACGCCGCGTGCAGCGCATCGAGTTTCACCGACTGCGGGTCGTCGATCGTATCCATCCGCGCGATATGAATGTGCAGCGCGGCAACCCGCGCAACGCCTTGGCCATCGCACGCGAACTGCCAGCGATACGTGCCGTGCCCGATCCGTAGCGCACCGTTGTCCTTCTGCCGCATCACGACGAGCCACGGCATTCCGCTTTCGCCGTGTTCGTCGACGGCCGGTTCCGTGCAGACGTAATAGGTCCGGCACCGCTCGAACCGCTCGCCGAATTCCTCGACCAGCGTGCGCGCAATGGCCGCCGTGCCCGTCACGCGCGGCGGAAAATCGATGTCGTCGTTCGCGAGCGAAAAGCTCAGCTCGGCATCGGCCGCGAAGCAGTCGGCGATCAGCGCGGGCCGGTTCAGGTCCTTCGCGCGCAGATAGCATTCGAGCAGCGCGCGAACCTGCGCGGGATGAAGCGGGAAGGGCATGGTCGAGCCTCCAGTATCGGGTTATCGGGCCGCACGCTCCGGCATGCGTAAGCGGTGGCCACGCTGCCGGTTGCGGGCTGACGTAATCGAACGCGCACTCACGCGCGGCAGATCGCGATGATTTCCGCGCTGGTTGCGTCGTCGAACGGTGCGCGTTGCCAGTCGCCGCACCAGTCGGCCGACGCGAATCCGGCCGCAGCGACGCGCGCCTGCAATTCGGGCTGTGCGATGAAGCGCAGCCGGCTCGTGTTCTTCAGCAACATGTCGTCGCGACGGAAACGGTAGTACGTGTCGAACGTCACGATCGCGCCGTCTACCGCGCGCACCGCATGATGGAGATCGACGCCACCTGATTCGCGCGATTCGACGCTGCATGTCGAATGCTCCGGCGTCCAGGCGCGCCACGGCTCGACGCACGGGTTGCGGGTGTCGAACAGGAAACGGCCGCCGTCAGCGAGCACGCGTCGCACGCCGCGCAACGTTGCGTCGATGTCGTCGTCGGTCAGCAGGCACTGGAATGCATGCCCGGTCATTACGACGACATCGAACGACGCGCCGGGCGGCAGGCCGACCAGATCGCAGGCGATCCAGCGTATCGCGTCGGCGCCCGGCTGGCGTCGTGCGTAATCGACCATCGCCGGCGCGGGATCGATCGCAACGACGTCGTGCCCGGTCGCCGCGAGCCGGCGCGCGAACGTGCCGGTGCCGCAGCCGAGATCGAGGATGCGTTGCCGCGCGGCGCCGATCACGGATGCGTAGAACGCGAAGTCGCGATCGCCCGCGTTGAACAGGTCGTAGACCGCGACGAGGCGCGGGTCGGTGTAGAGGGCTTCGCCGGCGGGCGCCGCGCGGGACGTCATGCGGCCGCGTGCATCAGCGCTGCTGCACGGCCACACGCAGCCCGAGCGCGATGAAGATCGAGCCGATGATCTTCCCCTGCCAGCGCGTGAGCCACGTGAGCCGCTTCACGATGCGGCCGAGCGGGCGGATCGAGCATGCGATCAGCGACGTATAGAGCGAGCTGAGGACGACGAAGATCAGCCCGAGCACCGCGAACTGCACGAACGTCGAGCCGCGTTCCGGATGCACGAACTGCGGCATGAACGCGAGGAAGAACAGCGCGGTCTTCGGATTCAGCACTTCGGCGGGAATCGCCTGCAGGTACGCGTTGAGCGGCGTGACGGGCGACACCGTCGGCAGCGACGGATCGGACGGTTTGTCGAGCAGCGCGCGCACGCCGAGATAGATCAGGTATGCGGCGCCGACCAGCTTCACGACGTTGAATGCGAGCGCCGACGTCATCAGCAGCGCGGACAGCCCGACCGCCGCGAACAGCGTATGCACGAAGTCGCCGCTCGCGACGCCGAGGCCGGTCAGGATGCCGGTCCTGCGGCCACCCTGCACGGTGCGGCTCAGCACGAGCAGCACGGCGGGGCCGGGGATCAGGAACAGGCCCAGAACGACGGCCGTGAAGGTGGTCAGCGTGGTCAGGTCGAACATGGCGGCTCCGGCAGGTTGGCACGGTGGCGGGGGATCGGCGCATTGTATTCGGTTCGGCGCGCGTCTGCCGACGCATCCCGCGAACCGCCCGGCTGCGCCGCTGCCTTTCTGGTATAAGCACGAAACGACGCGCGGGCACGGCGTCCGCTTCCTCCACCGCCTACCGTTTCATGCGCAAGCTTCCACCGACCACCGATCCCGCCGCGGACGCCGACGTCTACCACGTGCCGCGTCCGCTCGTCGTGTTCGGCGGCTCGGTCGTCGAGCCCGAGTGGCGGCTGGAGCGGCACAGTCATCGCCAGGCGCAGTTGCTCTACACGCTGAGCGGCGTCATCTATTGCGAGATCGACGGCGGCGTGTGGAGCGCACCGCCGCAATGCACCGTGTGGATTCCGGGCGACGTCCCGCATGCGGCGCGCGGTTCGGCCGGCGCGACCTTCTATGCGGTGCTGGTCGAACCCGATGCCGCGCTGGATTTGCCCGCGCACTGCTGCACGCTGTCGATGTCGCCGCTGCTGCGTGAACTGCTGCTGAAGGCGGCGAGCTTCCCGAACCTGTACGACGTCGACGGTCCGCAAGGGCGGCTGATGGCGACGCTGCTCGACGAACTCGTCGCGGCGCCGGTCGAGGACCTGTACCTGCCGATGCCGGCCGACCGCCGGCTGCGCAAGCTGATCGACCATCTGCTCGACGATCCGGCCGACAAGTCGTCGCTGCCCGAACTCGCGCGGTGTGCAGGCATCAGCGAGCGCAGCCTGACACGGCTCGCGACGAAGGAGCTCGGGATGAGCCTCGGCGACTGGCGCCGGCGGCTGCACGTCGCGCTGTCGCTGCGGATGATGACGACCGGCCGCCGCGTGCACCAGATCGCGATCGATCTCGGCTACGAGAGCGCGAGCAGCTTCGTGACGATGTTCCGCAAGGCGACGGGCAAGTCGCCGACGCAATTCCTGACCGACCGGCAACGCTGAACGGCCGCCGTGCGCACGTTTGGCTGAAATGAGAAAGCAGTTGGCCGGGATGAAAAATGACGCGGTCGGCCTCGACCCATAAAATGAGAATCGTTCTCATCTGGAGGCCGACATGCAGATCGTCACGACTGAATTCCCGTTTGTCTGGTTGCGTTACAGCGGCTCGACGCACACCGACCCCGCCCACCTGCTCGCCGAACTCGACGCGTTGCTGGCGCGCCGCGAACGCTTCGTTTTCCTGACCGACGACGCGCCGTCCGGCGACGATCGCGGCGCCGGCGATCACGAACTGCGCAAGCAACTCGCGAAGTGGAGCAAGGCCAACCGCGCGCAGTCGCGCGAATGGATCCCCGCGATGATCGCGATCGAGCCCGACGCGCTGCGGCGTGCGGCGCTCGACGCATTCTCGGGCGCGTTCGAGAAAGTCTGGGGCTATCCGCTGAACGCGGCGGCGACCCGCGACGACGCACTTGCGCTGGCGCAACGGCTGCTCGACGTACCGGCGCGCGGCGCTACGGCGGCGAACGGCTGAACCGGCTGCTGCGCCGGCGGCGCGGCTTTCCTCGACATGCATGCACGGCGCACGAATGCGTGCCGCGGCATGCTGCAACCACGCAGGGGTGTCCGGTGGACAATCCGATCCGCGCGATGCGCATCTTCACGCGCATCGTCGAAATGAACAGCTTTACGCGCGCGGCGCAGGCGCTCGGCATTTCGCGCGCGACCGCGACGCGGACCGTGCAGGAGCTCGAAGCGGCGCTCGGCATGCCGCTGCTGGTGCGCACGACGCGCGCGCTGCGGGCGACGCCCGAAGGCGACGCGTATTACCGGCGCTGCCTGCGCATCACGGCGGACGTCGACGAGCTCGAGGCCAGCATCCGCGGCGCCGCGCTGCATCCGAGCGGGCCGCTGCGCGTCGAATTGCCGGGATCGGTGGCGGGCGCGATCGTGCTGCCGGCGCTCGGCGAATTTCATGCGCGGCATCCCGATCTCGTGCTGATGCTCGGCGTGTCCGGGCGCGCGGCCGACATGGTCGGCGACGCGGTCGACTGCAGCATCCGGCTTGGCGCGCTACCCGATTCGTCGCTCGTCGCGCGCCGGCTCGGCATGCTCGAGCGCGTGACGTGCGCGAGCCCTGCCTATCTCGACCGCCACGGCGTCCCGCGCACACTCGACGATCTCGCCGCGCATCGCGCGGTCGGCGTGGCGTCCGTTTCCGGCCAGCGCACGGCCGAACTCGATTTCACGGTGGATGGCGCGGTACGCAAGGTCCGGCTTGACGCCATCGTCAGCGTGGACGACGAGCACGCGTATCTCGCGTGCGGCGTGGCCGGCCTTGGGCTGACCCAGCCGCCGCGTGTCGTCGCGCAGCCGCTCATTGACGCGGGGCGCTTGCGGGAAGTGCTGCCGCAATGGCGGCCCGATGCGGTCGCCGTGTCGGCCGTCTACGTGAAGCGCCCGCATGTGTCGCCCGGCGTGCGTGCGTTCGTCGACTGGATCGCCGAGCGGTTTGCGCAGGACCGGGAAGGCGTGGTTGTCGCGGGGGCCATGGCGCGACAGCCGGTGCCGGAAGCCGTCGAGATGAACGATCGCGAGGGTAGTCAGGTGGCGATGGCGTGAACGAAGGGCGATCAATCGTTCGCGAGATGGAACGCGCCGGCCATGCGCTCCTGCTCCCGGGCGGGAAGTGCGAGTCGCGTCGCTAGCGTTCTCCATTGGCTGACGACGCCGCGGAAGTCGTCGATGATCTCGTCGGCGTCCTGCAGCTTGAGCCGAAAGTATTCGCACACCTCGCGGGCGAGGTCGAGTGTGTTGTCTGCTCTTGCGGCTGTGCAGGAGTCCGAGCTTTCGCGGTTCAGGCAAACCGTCCCAATCTGCGTAGACACCGATCGTCGTCATTTCCCGCGATGCTCCCCATGCCGTTTTCGTGCCGGCTTCAGCAATGCGACAAGATCGGCTGCCGTCGTGCCGCGGGTATCGCCGGGTTCGGTGGTTTCGGATGCCGCCGTGCCTGCTTCGGCCGCTTTCGTGGCGGAGGGAGCGCTTGCGCGCATGCGCCGATCGGGCGTGGGCGACGTGGCGGAGGAAAGAGACGGCGCGGTTCGTCGGGCGGATCGTGGTTTGACGAGACGGGCGTCCTGAAGCTGGCGGCCGAATTCGTCCGTGGCGGCCAGCTTTTCCAGATCGTGCTGGAGCCCCAGCACCTGCATGACGGACAGATAGGCGCCGATGGTGACGCCCGACCCGCCGGCTTCCAGCGAACGAAGCGTCATCGGCGACATGCCGGCGCGTTCCGCAACCTGCTTGGCCGTCAGCTTCCGGCGCAGGCGCGCAAGCTTCAGCCGCTCGCCGAATTCGGCGAGCAGTTGGTTCGATACTGGCAGGAGCGGAGCCGTCTTTTGTGCCATAAGGCTAATATTTCAATGTTTTGCTAACGAAGATGCCAGAATATTAGCACAATCAATTCGGCGCGCGGGCGGCTTTGAGGCTTGGTCGATATGTGGGAATGTAAATATTTTGGCGATTAGCGGATGAATTCGCCAAAATAATTGGTTTTCTGGCATCCACTTCATGCGCGCGGAGCGGTCGTGCGCCCCATTCCGATTCCTACACCGTCCTCAACCGCCCCCAACTCGTCCGCCAGAAAATCGACGAACGCGCGAATCCGCGCGGACATCTGGTGACGTTGCGCGTACACCGCATAGATATCGGCGCCCGGTGTTTCGTGGTCGGGCAGCACGACCACGAGGCGGCCGTCGGCGAGATAGTCGCGGAGGTCCCATTCGGCGCGCATCAGGATTCCGTGCCCGTCGAGCGCCCACTTCACGGCGATCTCGCCGTCGTTCGTCGTCAGGTTGCCGTTGATCCGCACGGCTTCCGTCTGGCGTGCCGCGCCGCGCCCGCTCGTCAGGCGCCAGATCCCGTAACCTTCGTCGCCCTGCCGGATGCCGATGCAGTTGTGCCGCGTCAGGTCGTGCGGCGTGCCGGGCGTGCCGTGCCGCGCGAGATACGCGGGCGCCGCGCACAGCAGCCGGCGGTTCGGCGCGAGCCGCCGCGCGACGACGCGCGTGTCGGGCGGCTCGCCGAAGCGGATGCACACGTCGAACGCGTCGTCGGTCAGCGGCGGCGGCATCACCGACAACTGCAGCTGCACCGACACCTCCGGATAGCGCGCGACGAAGCGCGAGATCGCGGGCCCGACGTGGCTGCGCCCGAAACCGAGCGTCGCGTTCACGCGCAGCAGCCCCTTCGGGCGCTGCTTCGCGCTGCCGAGCAGCTCGCCGAGTTCGTCCATCTGGTCGAGGATCCGGCGCGCGTAGTCGAGATACACGTCGCCTTCGGGCGTCAGCATCATCCGCCGCGTCGTGCGGTTGACGAGCGTCACGCCCGCGCGCCGCTCCATCTGCGTGAGCCGCTTGCTGACGGCCGCCGCGGTCAGCCCGAGTTCGCGCGCGGCCGCGCTCAGGCTGCCCGACGCGGCCAGCGTCGAGAAGAAGCCGAGATCGGCCGGCTGAACGGTATCCGCCATGATGGGATTCGTGAATTGAAGTTAAAGATGCTTTGATTCTAGCGCCGGTTCCTGCACTCCTGGTTCGGTAAAGTGCGTTCACGCTCACGATCAATCGAGGATGTCCGCATGAAGACCTACCGTATCGCAACGATTCCCGGCGACGGCATCGGCAAGGAAGTGGTGCCGGCCGGCAAGCAGGTGCTGGAAGCGCTGGCCCACGGCTGCGATCGTTTCGCGTTCGAGTTCGAGGATTTCGACTGGGGTGCCGATTACTACCGCCAGCACGGCGCGATGATGCCGGCCGATGGCCTCGACGCGCTGCGCGGCAAGGACGCGATCCTGTTCGGCTCGGCGGGCGACCCCGACGTGCCCGATCACGTGACGCTGTGGGGGCTGCGCCTGAAGATCTGCCAGGGCTTCGACCAGTATGCGAACGTGCGCCCGACGCGCATCCTGCCCGGCATCGACGCGCCGCTGAAGCGCTGCGGGCCGGACGACCTGAACTGGGTCATCGTCCGCGAGAACTCCGAGGGCGAATACGCGGGCGTCGGAGGCCGCGTGCACCAGGGCCATCCGATCGAAGCCGCGACCGACGTGTCGATCCTCACGCGCGCCGGCGTCGAACGCATCATGCGCTTCGCGTTCCGGCTCGCGCAGTCGCGTCCGCGCAAGCTGCTGACCGTGATCACGAAGAGCAACGCGCAGCGGCACGCAATGGTGATGTGGGACGAGATCGCGAAGCAGATCGCGCAGGAATTCCCCGACGTCACGTGGGACAAGGAGCTCGTCGACGCGGCGACCGCGCGCATGGTCAACCGGCCGGCGTCGCTCGACACGATCGTCGCGACCAACCTGCACGCGGACATCCTCAGCGATCTCGCCGCCGCGCTCGCCGGCAGCCTCGGCATCGCGCCGACCGGCAACATCGATCCTGAGCGTCGTTATCCGTCGATGTTCGAGCCGATCCACGGCTCCGCGTTCGACATCATGGGGCAGGGGCTCGCGAATCCGGTCGGCACGTTCTGGTCGGTCGTGATGCTGCTCGAGCATCTCGGCGAAACGGAAGCCGCCGCGCGCGTGATGCAGGCGATCGAGGCCGTGACGGCCGACCCGTCGCTGCATACGCGCGACCTCGGCGGCAGCGCGACGACCGCGCAGGTGACGGCGGCCGTGTGCGAGCGCGTCGCGAACGCGGCGGTCGCGGCCTGACGATCGACGCGGCGCTGTGCATGCGCGCCGCAACGTAGCGGCGGCGCGCATGCGCAACCGGCAACCGGTAGCCGGCCGCCACCCGTTCGTCGTCCCACCGGTTTTTTATGCCCGCGACTCGCGCGTCCGACGCGAGCCGGGCGCCGACCCGCGCACTTCGTCGCGGCGCCGGCGAGTATTCACGGACAGAGCACGGCTCGACCTCGAAGGAGGAGACACATGCAAACGGATCTGGAAACCCGCGTCGCGCGGAAACTGATGTGGCGCATCATTCCGTTCGTGATGCTGCTTTACTTCGTCAGCTTTCTCGATCGCGTCAACGTCGGCTTTGCCGCGATGACGATGAACAAGGCGATCGGCCTGTCGCCGACCGCGTTCGGGTTCGGCGGCGGCCTGTTCTTCATCGGCTACTTCCTGTTCGAAGTGCCGTCCAACCTGATCCTTCACCGCGTCGGCGCGCGCATCTGGATCGCGCGCGTGATGATCACGTGGGGCCTCGTGTCGGCCGTGTCCGCGTTCGCGGCCGGGCCGACGAGCTTCTACGTGCTGCGCTTCCTGCTCGGCGTGGCCGAAGCCGGGTTCTTCCCCGGCATCATCCTGTATCTCAGCCTGTGGTTCCCCGCGAAGCAGCGCGCGGTGGCCGCCGCGTGGTTCATGGCGGCCGCGCCGATCTCGACCGCGATCGGCTCGCCGCTGTCGGGCGCGATCATGCAGATGCCGCCGATGTTCGGGCTCGCCGACTGGCAGATGCTGTACATCGTCGAAGCGCTGCCGGCGGTCGCGCTCGGCTTCGTCGTGCTGAAGTGCCTGACCGATTCGCCGTCGAAGGCCGCATGGCTGCGGCCGGACGAGCGCGACTGGCTGATCGCGAAGCTGAAGGCCGAAGCGGACGTGCGCCACACGCATGCCGGGCATACGGCCGGCGCGTGGCAGGCGCTACGCGATCCGCGCGTGCTGGCGCTCGCGCTGATCTACTTCGGCACGTCGGCGGGGCTCTATACGCTCGGGCTGTGGGCGCCGCTGATGGTCAAGCAGTTCGGCTTCACCGCGCTGCAGACGGGCCTGCTGACCGGCATCCCCAGCATCGCCGCCGTCGTCGCGATGATCGTCTGGGCGCGGCATTCGGATCGCACCGGCGAGCGCACGTGGCACGTGGTGATTCCGTGTGTGCTCGCGTGCATCGGCTTCGTGTTCGCGGGGCAGGCGAGCACCGCGCTCCTGACCGTGCTCGCGCTGGTCGTCGTCAACATCGGGATCAGTGCCGCGAAGGCGCCGCTGTGGGCGATGCCGAGCGCGTTCCTGTCGGGCGCGGGCGCGGCTGCGGGGATCGCGATGATCAACTCGATCGGCAACCTCGGCGGGTTCGTCGGGCCGTTTGCGATCGGCTGGCTCAAGCACGCGACGGGCGGGTATGCGGCGGGGCTCTACGTGGTGGCCGGTACGCTTGCGGTGTCGGCAGTCGTCACGCTGATGCTGAGCCGCAAGGGGGCGCGGGAGCAAGTCGTGGCGGGGGCGCAGCAGCATCATTGAAGGCGGCGCGCGCCCGCGATCATGCATCCGGACGCGCACGCCGTGCGGTCACGACGGTGAGCGCGCGCGGATTCCCCGGCCGGGGTATTGCTTACGCATTGAACCAGAACCACAGGCCCGGGATGCAGAGCAGAAGGTGCAGCGGGAGCGCAACACGGAATGACGCTCGCGGAGGTTGGTCCGCTTTCGACGCGTCGGCCGCGAGACAAACGATACCGACGGCAAGCGCCAGGACGGAGATGGTGGCCATGCTCCGCAGGCCGAAGCCGAGAACGCCGACGCCCGCATAGGGATCGGCCATCGAGCTGGCATAGCCGTAGCACATCACCATCGCGATGATTTCAATGACCGCGATCCACGCGAGGATAGAGCCGCATCGTGTCGTCATGTTGTCTCGGGTGTCGTTCCCGGTTGGCGAAAAGTCCAGAGGATACACGGGACTGCGGTGAGGTTCTTCGCGACGGTGCGCGATCGAAGCGGCCGCGTCAATGTGCGGGAAGCGCCGCACGGCGAGCG
Source organism: Burkholderia sp. DN3021 (assembly GCF_049805555.1). NCBI lineage: Bacteria > Pseudomonadati > Pseudomonadota > Betaproteobacteria > Burkholderiales > Burkholderiaceae > Burkholderia > Burkholderia sp. DN3021. The sequence continues at coordinate 129,932 of NZ_JBNCAB010000002.1, forward strand.
ATCTCCGTCGCACACGCATCGGCCGATGCCTTCGACGTATCGATCACGCAATCGCTGAACGCGCGCGCCGCATACCCTTCCCGATACATCTCGGCGATACGCTGCCGCTCCCAATCCGTCAGTGCGCGCGTGCCGCGATTCGAAGCCGCGACCGCTTCGGGCGGCGCGAGCGTCACGACGAACAACCGCGCATCGCGCGCATCGCAAGCCGCGCGCAGCCGTTCGAATTCCGCGTCGCCGATCGGATAGGCGATCACCAGATGGCGCTCGCGCGCCTGCGTGATTTGCGTGACGAGACGCTCCAGCGCGATCGCCCACTGCACGTCGAACGGTGCGTCGTCGGGCGCATCGTGATCGTCGCCGTCGATGAAGCGCGCATCGGGCAGCGTGCGTGCGAGTGCGCTGCCGATCGTCGTCTTGCCGCTGTTGATCGGGCCGTTCAGGTGAATGACGGTAAGGGTAGTCATAAGGAAAGGCGGAAGTCGAACGACTCGCAGCTTGCCATGAGCGGTGCGGCGTTGCAGTGCCGTTTGCGCGAGGCGCAGCGTCGTGCGATTGCGGAGGGAAAGCGAAAAAGCGGGGAGCGGCGGAAGGAGAAGCAGGCTGCGTGCGTGATGATCGGTACACGCAGCCTGCCCGGCCGTGCCGCATTCAGCGATGCGGCACGGCGTCGAACGAAGCGACTTACTTGTCGTCGCCCTTGATCTGCGGCAACGCCGACGATTCACCCGGCGTCAGCAGCCCGACTTGCGAATACACGCGCAGCTTGTCGCGCGTATCGGTGATGTCGAGGTTGCGCATCGTCAGCTGGCCGATCCGGTCGCGCGGCGAGAACGTCGATGCCACTTTCTCCATCGACAGGCGTTCCGGCTGGTACGTGAGGTTCGGCGACTTCGTGCTCAGGATCGAGTAGTCGTTGCCGCGGCGCAGTTCGATCTTCACTTCGCCGGTAATCGCGCGCGCGACCCAGCGCTGGGCCGTTTCGCGCAGCATGATCGCCTGCGGATCGAACCAGCGGCCCTGGTACAACAGGCGGCCGAGACGGCGGCCGTTCTCGCGGTACTGCTCGATCGTGTCTTCGTTGTGGATGCCGGTGACGAGACGCTCGTACGCGATGTACAGCAGCGCGAGGCCCGGGGCTTCATAGATGCCGCGGCTCTTCGCCTCGATGATCCGGTTCTCGATCTGGTCGCTCATGCCGAGGCCGTGGCGGCCGCCGATGCGGTTCGCTTCGAGCAGCAGCTCGACCTGATCCTTGAACTCGACGCCGTTCAGCGCGACCGGCTGGCCGGCTTCGAAGCGCACCGTCACTTCCTCGGCGGCGATCTTCACGTCGTCGCGCCAGAACGCGACGCCCATGATCGGGTTCACGATCTTGATGCCGCTTTCGAGGCTTTCGAGATCCTTCGCCTCGTGCGTCGCGCCGAGCAGGTTCGAATCGGTCGAATAGGCCTTCTCGGCCGACATCTTGTACGCGAAACCGGCCTGGTTCATGAATTCGGACATTTCGGCGCGGCCGCCGAGCTCGTCGATGAACGTCTGGTCGAGCCACGGCTTGTAGATCTTCAGGTCCGGGTTCACGAGCAGGCCGTAGCGGTAGAAGCGCTCGATGTCGTTGCCCTTGTACGTGCTGCCGTCGCCCCAGATGTTGACGCCGTCTTCCTTCATCGCGGCGACGAGCATCGTGCCCGTCACGGCGCGGCCGATCGGCGTCGTGTTGAAGTACGTGACGCCGGCCGTCGTGATGTGGAACGCGCCGCTTTGCAGCGCCGCGATGCCTTCGGCGACGAGCTGCGCGCGGCAGTCGATCAGGCGGGCGCCGGCTGCGCCGTATTCGATCGCACGCTTCGGGATCGCGTCGTAATCGTCTTCGTCGGGCTGGCCGAGGTTCGCCGTGTATGCGTACGGGACGGCGCCCTTCAGTTTCATCCAGTGCAGCGCGGCGCTGGTGTCCAGGCCGCCGGAGAAGGCGATACCGACCTTCTGGCCGGTCGGGAGGCTTTCGAGAATCGTGCTCATAGGAATTACCGTGGATTGGGTCCGGTGGGATCGTATTTCGCGGAATATGCGAGTATCGGCTGTCCGGGAAGTTGGGGCAAGGGCTGATTTTCGCGCGGATACGTCGTCCGGCCTGTCGCGGCGGGCCCGGCGGGCGGTTAACCAGGCGGAGAACGCGGCGCGAATCGGCGCCGATCGGCGGCCGAAACGGGCTCGGACGTGCGCCGTCGCGGGCGGTGCTTCCGGGGTCGGATCGGTCGAACGGCGTACTCGTCGCCGTCAGGATAGCGGTCCGCCAATCCGAAAGGAATATGAAAGGCAGGCGGGTGAAGCGCGGAATCCCGCGAACCTCAGATATTCCACGACTGTGCAGTATCGAGCAGCTTCTCGCGCAACTGATCGACTTCGCCGGCCAGCTTCGCCGTGATCGACACGTAGCCGGACAACTGCGGCGGCGGTGCGTCGTGCGGCGGGGCGGCCGGCCGGCGGCGCGGCGCGAGCCGGCTCGGCTTGCCGAACTTGAGCGCGCGGCTCGCGCCGACCAGCGTGTCGCGGATGCGCCGGTTCACGGCCTTCATCTCGACGCGCATGTATTCGCGGGCCGCCACGTCGTCGCGGGCCGGCACCGCGCTCGACAGGATCTCCAGATAACCGATGCACAGGCGCAGGCTGCGCTGGATCGCCTCGAGCTGCGTCATCGACGTCTCGCATTCCTTCGACACCGACGGCATCAGCGAACGCAGCTGCACGAGCAGCGCGCTCAGCGCGGCCATTTCCTTCAGGTGGGCGTCGTCGCTCACGTGGCGGTCGCCGGCGAGCCGCGCATGCACGGCCGCGCACGCGCGCAGCGCGTCGGCGAGCTTGTAGCGCCACGAGTAGGTTGCATAGAGCGGCAGCGCGAACGAGAACGCCAGCGCGATCGCGATGCCGATCAGCACGTTCACCGCGCGCCACAGGCCGTCGACGATCTCGTTGTCGCCGTGCCCGGCGACGATCACCATCGTGATCGCCGACAGCAGCGCGATATAGCCGGCCTTGCCGATCGCGTGATACGCGCAGATGCCGCACGCGAGCGCCATCAGCAGGTAGATCGCGATCGGTGCGTGCGCGGTGGAATACAGCAGGATCAGCCCGAGCCCCGCGAGCGCGCCGATCGACGTGCCGAGCGCGCGCTCGGCCGCCTTCTTGCGGATGTTGCCGTGATGCTGCAGCCCGCCGACGACGATCAGCACGGTGATCGTCGACCACTCTCCGTGCGGCACGCGCAGGCCGGTGGACAGGCCGATCGACACGAGAATCGCGAGCGCGACGCGCGCCGCATGGATCAGCTTCGCGTGCCGGTAGCGACGGTACGGATCGAGCAGCGGACGGAGCGCGTGGCGCAGGAGTGGCGGCAGCCGGGTAGGGAGCGAGGCGGTCATGACGGAGCTGAGGTGGCCGGAACGCGCACGGCGGCTTGCGCGGGCCGGCGCCGCGCCGCATGCGCAGCAGACGTAACGCTAGCCGAACGCGCGCGGGCTGTCCACGGCGCGGCTGTCCGGCGTGGCCGGCTGCCGCATCGCGCCACGACGACACGTCACGCCATGTCACGCCATGTCACGCCATGCGTCGGCCGCGCTCGGCTGCGCGTCCGACACGCGGTTGCGTCCGCCGGACTTCGCGCGGTACAGCGCCTCGTCGGCGCGCCGCAGCAGCGTTGCGGCGTTCGCGCGGCCGTCGGCGGCGGTCGCCGTGCCGATGCTCGCGGTGACGCGCCCGTACGGGCTCTTCACGTGTTCTATGCCGAGCTCCGCGATCGCACGCCGGATGCCTTCGGCGACGGTTGCCGCGCCATGCGCGTCGGTGTCGGGCAGCGTGACGACGAATTCCTCGCCGCCGTAGCGCGCGACGTGGTCGCCGTCGCGGCGCAGGCAGCGCGACGCGGATTGCGCGACGCGGCGCAGCACGTCGTCGCCGGCCGGGTGGCCGTAATAGTCGTTGAACGCCTTGAAGTGATCGACGTCGACGAACAGCACGGACAGCGGGCGGCCGCTGCGCGACGCACGCTGCGCTTCTTTCGCGAGCACCGTGTCGAACGTGCCGCGGTTGTCGAGGCCCGTCAGCGAATCGGTGTGCGCGAGCCGGTACAGCTTCGATTCGGCGATCTGCCGGCGCTTCAGTTCGCGCGACAGCGCCAGCGAGCCCCACGCGATGAACCCGGTGAACAGGAACATCAGTACGACGGTCCAGATCGCGCGGTGGTGCCACGGCGCGTAGACATCGAGCTCGGCCGGCGCGACGTCGACGATCAGCGGCAGGCCGGGCAGATGCTTGTAAACATAGATGCGCCGCACGCCGTCGATGCTGCCGATGCCCGCCAGCACGCCTTCGCGGCGGCGCAGCGCCTCGATGAACAGCGGCGAATCGTGCAGGTCGAGGCCGACCACGCGCGCGTCGTAAGGCAGGCGGCTCACGAGTATGCCGTTGAGCTCGGCGATTGCCGCGCTGCCGTGCTTGCCGACCGCGAGGCCGTCGAGCAGCGCGCGAAAGTAGTCGATGCTGAGCGTGCCGACGACCACGCCGCCGAACGTGCCGTCGGACAGCGTGATCCGGCGGCTGAGCGCGATCGTCAGTGCGCCGCCGCGCAGCCGGGACGCGTAGGGCCGGCTGATGTAGAGGCCCTGCGCGAGCCCGTTGCGGTGCACGGTGAAATAGTCGCGGTCCGCATAGTTGCCTTGCCGCGCGGGCGACGCGCTCGAATCGATCACGATATTGCCGTGCGCATCCATCACGAAAAGCGACCCGAGATACGCGCCGGTGGCGGCGCGGTCGAACAGCAGCCGGTGGCGCTGGCGCGGCGGCAATGTCATCAGTTCCGGATCGGCCACGCCGTCGACGACGTTTTGCAGCGACAAATCGTAGAGTTCGATATTGCGCGCGATATCGCGTTCGATCAGCAGCATCAGGTTGCGTGCATTTTCGACCGCGTGCTCATACGCGTCGCGTCGCGCCTCGATTAAAAGCGACGTCGAAAGTCCCCAACTGAACATCAGCAGGACGATGCCAGCGACGAGCACGCCGCGGGGCGACAGAATGCGTGCCACGATCGACGCGGTATGGCGGCGCAGCGTGGCGGGCAGCGGGAGTGACTTCATCCTCGGGGGCGGCGGGCGGCGGATACTCGTGTTGTCGACGGTTCCGCGCGCTGATTATTTCGAATTAACCCGCATTATCTCGCGAAATCCTGCAATTCGCGTGCGCATGCAAAACATGCATGCGGAAACGGCGATTCGAAACGGTTCCGCATCATTACCGCATTGCGCGCGGGCGATTTGATTTGAATCAATTGTCAGTATCGGTCGTTTTGTCTGATTAATGGTGCGATGACCGGTCGATTTTTCGTATCGGCGCGGTATTTGGCGGATCGAGACAGGATTACCCGCTTACCGGGCGGAATGAAAAGCCGAATAACCCCGGCATATCCATGGTTTTTGCGCCGGCAGGCGGCTGCGGTTGCGCCGATGCAGCCAACTCCTTGATTCTGCGAAATCTCTGCGGCCGCGGCGGGCATGTGCGCCTGAGCTCCCTCCATGGCGAATCAGGTAGAATCCGCGCTTCGCCGCAGGCGCCCGCCGCGCAACGCGTATCGGGGCCGCATCGAATGCATCGCAGGACGCGTACCGCGCTCCGATTCCGCATGCGCCGGCTACGGATGCCGGCCCGCTCAACGTTCGTCTCGTTTATGTCCGCAATTCCGAAATCCGACCAACCCGGTTCGTCCGCGAACCCACCCAAGCTTCATCGCGCGCTGAAGGCGCGCCACCTGACGATGATCGCCATCGGCGGCTCGATCGGCACGGGCCTGTTCGTCGCGTCCGGCGCGTCGATCTCGCAGGCCGGCCCCGGCGGCGCGATGGTCGCGTACATGCTGATCGGCCTGATGGTCTATTTCCTGATGACGAGCCTCGGCGAAATGGCCGCGTTCATGCCCGTGTCGGGTTCGTTCGCGACCTACGGCGCGAAATACGTGGACGAAGGCTTCGGCTTCGCGCTCGGCTGGAACTACTGGTACAACTGGGCCGTGACGATCGCGGTGGAGCTCGTCGCCGCGCAGCTCGTGATGCACTACTGGTTTCCGGACGTGCCGGGCGTGTGGTGGAGCGCGGCCTTCCTCGCCGTGATGTTCCTGCTCAACGCGCTCACCGTGCGCGGTTTCGGCGAAGCCGAATACTGGTTCGCGCTGATCAAGGTCGTCACCGTGGTCGCGTTCATCGGCGTCGGCCTGCTGATGATCTTCGGCATTCTGAAAGGCGCGCCGAGCAACGGCTGGGGCAACCTGACGATCGGCGACGCGCCGTTCGCGGGCGGCCTGCCGGCGCTGATGGGCGTCGCGATGATCGCGGGCTTCTCGTTCCAGGGCACCGAGCTGATCGGCGTCGCGGCCGGCGAATCGGAGCACCCGCGCACGACGATTCCGCGCGCGGTGAAGCAGATCTTCTGGCGCATCCTGCTGTTCTACGTGTTCGCGATCTTCGTGATCGGCGTGCTGATTCCGTACACCGACCCGAACCTGCTGAAGACGGACGTGACCGACATCGGCGTGAGCCCGTTTACGCTCGTGTTCCGCCATGCGGGCCTCGCGTTCGCGGCCGGCGTGATGAACGCGGTGATCCTGACGGCCGTGCTGTCGGCCGGCAACTCGGGCATGTACGCGTCGACGCGGATGCTCTACAACCTCGCGACCGAAGGCCGCGCGCCGAAGGTGTTCGCGAAGCTGTCGCCGGGCGGCGTGCCGCGCAATGCGCTGTATGCGACGACGGCCGTCGGCGCGCTGTGCTTCTTCACGTCGCTGTACGGCGACAAGACCGTGTACCTGTGGCTGCTGAACACGTCGGGGATGACGGGCTTCATCGCATGGCTCGGCATCGCGGTCAGCCACTACCGGTTCCGCAAGGGCTACGTGAAGCAGGGTTATGCGCTCGACCAGCTGCCGTACCAGTCGAAGTGGTTCCCGTTCGGCCCGCTGTTCGCGTTCGTGCTGTGCCTCGTGATCGCGCTCGGGCAGGACTATCAGGCGTTCCTCGCGAACAAGATCGACTGGGCCGGCGTGACCGCAACCTATGTCGGCATTCCGCTGTTCGTCGTCGTGTGGCTCGGCTTCCGGCTCCTGAACAAGAGCCGCTTCGTGCGCTACGAAGACATGGAGATCGCGCCGTGGGTCGCCGCGAGCCGTGGCGCGCAGCCGCAGCCGGTGGCGAATCGCGAAACCGCGGGCTGACGCGGGCGCGGCAGGCGGCCGCGCGACATGCGATGAAACGGGAAGCCTCGCGCTTCCCGTTTTTTTTGCCCGGCTTTTGCCTGCACGGGGTCAAAGCCGGTTATATTGCCCGACCCTACCGGGCCACGGCCCGGCCGGCGCGACACGCGCAGCGCGGATCGGCATCCGGCGCGCATGGCGCGCGGCGGCCGGCGGCGCCCGGCGTTTTCATCGTTCCATCCGGGCCGGCACGGCCCGCGGAGCGCGCAACCCAGAGGAATCCATGAGCGCATCACCCGCCGAGCGGAAGGCCGGACCCGTTTCCATCGTGCGAATCGAAGCCGCGATCAACGCGTGGCGCGAAGTGTACCCGCCGGCACCGGACGGCGAGGACGGCTACGCGCTCGACGCCGGCAGCAATTGTCTCGCCGAGCTGTACGGCACGATGATCTGCTATCGGCTGCCGGACGTGCCGCTCGACTCGCTGAGCAACGAGCAGCGCGACGCGCTCTACGCGACCGAGGTGTGACGGGCGGTCGCGACGCTGCCGCGACACGGCCGGCGTCGATCGGGAAACGGGAAGCCTTCAGGCTTCCCGTTTTGCTTTGGGCGGCGCGTGGCCGTGTGCGTGGAGGTTTGCGCCGCCTGCGGTATCGTGACGACATCGTCCGACCGTGGTTTGACGTCGGGGCGCTGTCCGGGAGGCATCGAAAATGGAGTTGAGACACCTCCGCTACTTCGTCGCGGTTGCCGAGGAGCGGAATTTCACGCGTGCGGCGGAACGGCTGCATATCGCGCAGCCGCCGCTGAGCCGGCAGATCCAGCAGCTCGAGGAGGCGCTCGGCGTGCCGCTGTTCGAGCGCAATGCACGGCCGCTGAAGCTGACCGACGCGGGGCGCTTCTTCTATTCGCACGCGGTGCAACTGCTCGCGCAGACGGCCGAGCTCGAATCGATGACGAAGCGGGTCGGCAAGATCGAGCGCAGCATGTCGGTTGGGTTCGTCGGCTCGACGCTGTACGGGATGCTGCCGAAGATCATCCGGCGCTTTCGCAGCGAGTATCCGGCCGTCGAGCTGAGCCTGCACGAGATGTCGACGATGGACCAGATCAAGGCGCTGAAGGAAGGGCGCATCGACGTCGGGTTCGGGCGCATCCGCCATGAAGATCCGAGCGTGCGGCGCGTCGTGCTGCGCGAAGAGCGGATGATCGTCGCGCTGCCGGTCGGCCATCCGCTCGACAGTGCGAAGCCCGTGCTGTCGCTGCACGATCTCGTGAACGACACGCTGATCATCTTCCCGAAGGCGCCGCGGCCGAGCTATGCGGACCAGGTGCTCGCGGCCTTTCACGATCGCGCGTTGCAGCCGCGGCGGATCTACGAGACGCGCGAACTGCAGATCGCGCTCGGCCTCGTCGCGATGGGCGAGGGCGTGTCGGTCGTGCCGCACAGCGTGTACGGGCTGAAGCGCGACGACATCAGCTACAAGCCGCTCGACGATCCGAACCTCGTGTCGCCGATCATCATGAGCATGCGGATGCTCGACGAATCGGAGGACATCCGCGCGATGCAGGCGCTGATCTACCGGCTGTACGACGAAGCGCAGATGGAGTATCTGCCGCCGCAGCCCGAATGAGCGCGCGGGCGGTGGGGGCTTGCTTGACGCTGCGCGCGCGGGCAGGCCAACATGCGGGGATCCGATGGGGCCGCCGACGTGCGGCCGCTTTTATGCAGACGACCGACACATGACCGATAGCCTGATCGAGGAGACAATCGTCGAGACGCCGCAAGGGCGTCTTTTCGCGAAACGCTGGCGCGCTCGTCCGGTGCAAGATGAGACGGGCACGTCCGGGGCGGCCGCGCCTAAGTCGGTCGCACCCAAGCCGGCCGCGCCCATCGTGCTGCTGCACGATTCGCTCGGCTGTGTCGACCTGTGGCGCGACTTTCCCGCGCACCTCGCGAACGCCACGCAACGCGACGTGATCGCATACGACCGCCTCGGCTTCGGCCGCTCGGATCGTCATCCGGGGCAGCTCGGCACGACATTCGTGCGCGACGAGGCCGATCGATCGTTCGATGCCGTGCTCGAGCAACTGCGTGTCGATGCGTTCGTCGCGTTCGGGCACAGCGTCGGCGGCGGGATGGCGGTCGGCTGCGCGGCCGCGCATCCGGATCGTTGCCGCGCGCTCGTGACGGTTGCCGCGCAGGCGTTCGTCGAGGATCGCACGCTGGCCGGCATTCGCGACGCGGCGCTGCAGTTCGACGAACCGGGCCAGCTCGACCGGCTCGCGCGCTATCACGGCGACAAGGCCGAGTGGGTGCTGCGCGCGTGGGTCGATACGTGGCTGTCGCCGGCGTTTCGCGACTGGAATCTCGACGACGAATTGCCGCGCGTGCAATGCGCGACGCTCGCGATTCACGGCGAAGACGACGAATACGGCTCCGACGTGCATCCGAAGCGGATCGCCGCGCGCGTCGCGGGGCCGTCGTCGTTTCTGTTGCTCGCCGGATGCGGGCACATGCCGCACCGCGAGCGCACGGACGACGTGCTGGCCGCGGTGGCGACGTTCCTGCGCGACGCGGGCGCCTGAGCGCCCATGCAACCGGCGGCCCAGTGCCCGCCGGCTGTCAAAACGCCAGCTGGATCGCGAGGTCGATCGCGAGCAGCGCGATCGAGCAGCCGATGCCGAGGATCACGTTCGGCAGCCGGTGCTCGAAGTCGCGATTGTCGCGGCGCATCGCGGCGCCGAGCAGGAAGATCGCCTCGACGACGATCTGCAGCCCGACGAACAGCAGCATCAGCAGATACTCGTAACCCATCTGCTTGAACGCGGCGAATTGCATCCCGTGATCGCGGATCCACTGGCCGACGCGCAGCAGTTCGTAAATGAACAGCAAGGCGGGAAACAGGTAGCTGATGAAATAGGTCGGCGCGGTGGCGTGCCGTAGTTCGAGGTGGAAGTGCTGATGCGTGGTAGCCATCACGAATCCCTCCTTGCAACGCATGGTTGCGGTCGCGACGGCGGCGCGACAACGTGCGAATTACGGGATTACCCGATGCACCGTGCGCAGCCGTTCGACACCAGCATACTGCTGCGCGGCACATTTGGCATGCAGTGCGTGCATTCATCGTGAAAAACCGTATGCGCTGCGCGACGCATTCAACGTGCGGCACTCGCCGGATGCGGCATGTCGACGGGTTGCGTGGCGCCCGATGCATTCGGCAGCAACCATTCCGGATACTGTTCCGGATCGCGGGCCAATGCGCTCAGCTTTTCGCTTGCGCGCCTTCAATAAACAACTTCGCGACCGACTGAAACTCCCGTTTCAGCGACAGCCCCGGCACCGTCAACCAGCGCAGCATCGCCGCGAGATACAGGTGATGGAACCACGTCGCGAGCTGGTCGGCCCGCAGCGTTGTGTTCAGTTCGCCGGATTGCTGCCCCGCGGCGATCAGTTGCCGCCACACCAGCGCGATATCGCTGCCGTTCTCCCCGCCGTTTTCCGGATCGACCGTACCGATGCTCAGGAAGCGGTGCCGCAGATACGCGAGCAGGTACACCGGATGCTGCTCGCACCATGCGGCCGATGCGTCGAGCACGCAGCCGATGCGCGACGCAAAGGTCTTGCGCCGCGCGACGTCGCGTTGCAGATGCGCGAGGTCACGCGCGAGCTCGCCTTCGAGCCAGTGCGCGAGCACGGCTTCCTTCGTCGGAAAGTGGTTGTACAGCGTGCGCTTCGCGACATCGGCCTGCGCGGCGATCTGTTCCATCGTGACGGCTTCGTAGCCGTGCGCATCGAACAGGCGCGCGCCGGTGGCGGCGAGATGCGCGAGCATCTGGATGCGCTTGCGCGCGCGGCGGCCCGGATCTTCGGTTGGAATCGGCATGATGGGGGGATCTGCTGAACGTGCATGAGTTGCATTAGTATACGACGTGCATTTTTTGAGATCCACCAATTCCCGTCGATGGAACGAGGAGTCACGCATGAAGCTTGTCATCGCCACCTACGGCACCGAAGGCGATACGCGCCCGCTCGCGGCGCTCGGCCGCGCGCTGATGGATGCCGGCCACGATGTGCGGCTGCTGGCCGATGCCGCGACGCTCGGTTCGGCCGACGCGCTCGGCGTGCCGTCGGCGCCGTTGTCCGGCGATATCCGCCGCGCGATCGCACCGGACGGCGCGTTGTCGGACGCGGTGCGCGGGAGCGGCGGTTTCAACGATACGTCGAAGGCGCTCGCGGCGATCGCGAATGCGAACACGGCTGCATGGATGCGCGAAGTCGCCGACGTGTCGGCCGGTTGCGACGCGATCCTCGTGTCGGGGCTCGCTTCGTTCGTCGGGTTGTCGGTCGCCGAATATCGTCGCGTGCCGGCGATCGGCGCCGGCATGATCCCGATCACGCCCACTGCCGAATTCGCGTCGCCGTTCCTGCCGTCGGGCAAGCTGCCGCGCTGGCTGAACCGCGCGAGCCACCGGTTCGTCAATGCGTTGCTTTGGCAGGCGTTCAGGGAGGCAACGAATGCGGCGCGCGCAAGCGTGTGCGGGCTGCCGCCGCGCAAGCAGGTATGGACCGATCATCCGATGCTGTACGGCGTATCGCCGGCGCTGCTGTCCGGCCCGGCCGACTGGCCGTCGCAGGTGCTTGCATGCGGGCAATGGCGTATCGATGCGCGCGCATGGGCACCGCCGTCCGAACTCTCCGCGTTTCTGGACTCGGGCGATCCGCCGGTGTACATCGGCTTCGGCAGCATGGCCGGTTTCGACCGGGCCGCGATGGCCGACGCGCTGACGCGTGCGCTCGACGGCCGCCGCGCGCTGTTCTATCCGGGCTGGAGCGGCATCGATGCGTCGCTGCTGCCGGCGCATGTACGCGTGATCGGCGATACGCCGCACGACTGGCTGTTCCCGCGCGTGTCGATGGCGATTCATCACGGCGGATCGGGCACTACGCATTCGGCCGCGCGGGCCGGCATTCCGTCGGTCGTCGTGCCGTTCGCGGGCGATCAGTTCTTCTGGGCGAACCGGTTGCAGCGGCTCGGCATCGCGGATGCGCCGGTCGCGGGGCGGCGCGTGGACGCGGCCGCGCTTGCGCGGGCGATCGCGTTTGCCGAACGCGGCGACGCGAAGGCGCGAGCAACGGCACTCGGTGCCCGTATCGCTCAGGAGGACGGCTTGAAGCTGGCGGTCGGCGCGCTCGAGCGATGGGCGCGCCCCGGCGCGCGGTGAGGCCGCGCGTCAGAAATGCCCGGTGAACCGGTAACGGCTGCCCGGGTGCCACAGATTGGCGACCGACGCGACCAACCCTTGCGACCACGTGCGCCGATGCAGCAGCAGGCACGGTTCGCGGTCGTCCATCGTCAGATGGCGGCGCGTTTCGGCGTCGGGCATCGCGGCCTCGATTCGGTATTCCACGCGCTGCAGCGGTGCCACGCGCGTCAGGTACTGGTTCGGCGTCGTCGTCGTGAAGTCCTGCAATGCGTATTCGGGCGCGCAGGCCGGATTGACCCAGCGCTCCTCGAGCTGCACGGGCGTGTCGTTCTCGAAGTGCAGCACGCGCGAATGGAAGATCGGGCTGCCGGTGTCGAGCTGCAGCTCGTCGGCGAGCTTCGCATCGGCGACGGCCGCGCCGACCTGCAGCACCTGCGCGCGATAGCCGTGGCCGCGCGCGGCGACTTCGTCGGAGATGCTGCGGATCGCGACGAGCGTCGATTCGTACTTCGGCGATGCGACATACGTGCCCGAGCCGCGCGTGCGCGTGAGCACCTGTTCGGCCGTCAGCTCGCGCAGCGCGCGGTTGACGGTCATCCGCGCGACGTTGAATTCGCGCGCGAGCTCGTTCTCCGACGGCACCTGGTCTCCTTCCGCCCATTCGCCGGCATGAATGCGCGCGAGGATGAAGTCCTTGATTTCCTGATAGATCGGTGTGGTCATGGGATCGCGATTCGAGAGTCGGCAGCGGCCCGCCACCGAATGCCGATCCGGCGCGCGCCCGGCGCCGAGTGTACCGGTTTCGCGGGCGCGCGGGCCCGGATTCCCCGAATGATCCCTGTTCGGCCGGCGCGCGTCCATGCGGGATTGCACAGGGCGACCGGCCTTCGATAGCCTGCGCGCGGTCAGAACCGATGCCGGATGCCGACCGTCGCGACCACCTGCGTGTTCGTCGACGAAGCCGCGAGCCCGGTGACGTTCGCGAACCCGAGCGGCGCGCCCGACGGCACGCCGAACTGGTGCTGGTACACGGTTTCCGCATACACGTCGGTGCGCTTGCTCAGCGCGTAGTCGGCCATCAGCGTCACCTGGTGCCATTTCGGCCGGTGGCTGCCGGCCGCGTCGTCGTAGCGGCCTTCGGTGAACGTATAGGCACCCGCGAACGAGACCGCCGGGGTCAGCGCATAGCGCGCATTGATCTCGTAGTTGTCGAAGCGCAGCGCGTTCAGCGCGCCGGGCAGCGACGACGCGGCCGTTTCGTCGAACATCGAATGCGTCCACAGTGCGCCGACCGTCAGCCGGTCGAACGCATAGCTGCCGCCGGCGCCCACTACGCGTTGACGCACGGCGGGGAAGTTCGGACCATCGTTCGTCGACAGCGCACCGCTCGCCGTCAGCCCGCCGCGGTTGAGCTGCAGGTACGCGGCGCCGAGACTGACCGGCCCGTTCGCATACGACACGCCCGCACTGTACGCGCGATTGTTCGCGAAGCCGCCGGCCGCGTTGCTGAACCCGTACAGGCCGCCGAACTGCCAGCCGGCGAGCGTCGGGCTCGTGTATTTCACCGCGTTGTCGATGTAGAACGAATCGTCGATGTTGTCGTTGTCGAACGGATGCGACGCGAGGTTGTTGCCGTCGCCGTTGTTCGCCATTGCCAGCGGGCCGAGATAGTCGACCACGGAGTCGTACTGCCGGCCGAGCGTCAGCGCGCCGTATTGGTCGCTTTGCAGGCCGACGTACGCGCGGCGGCCGAACATCGTGTTCCGGTAGGACTGCGTGCCGTTGTTCAGGTTGAAGCCGTTCTCGAGGCGGAACAGCGCGTGCAGGCCGCCGCCGAGATCCTCGTTGCCGTTCAGCCCGAAGACCGTATTCGACAGCAGGCCGCTGCCTTGCTGCCACACGCTTTTGCCCGACTGGTTGTTCGTATAGGCGATACCGGCATCCAGCATCCCGTAAAGCGTGACGCTGCTTTGCGCATGCGCGGCGGCGCCGAATAACGCGAGGGAGAGGGTACCGACGACTGCTTTTTTCATGGATTGTGCTTCCTGGAAAGGCCCGTAACGACGGGAACGGCGATCCGTCGCGTGCGCCGGCGCGAACGCGTTCGGTTCGTGTAGAACCGCGCCCGTTCGTGCCGGATGCGTGCGTTCGAATCGATGAAAGGGAGGCGTCGCGCAGCCGAAACGGCTGCCGGCTAGTGCTGCAACAGGCGGATCGTGCCGAACTCGGCAGCCGGCAGCAGGCGGAGTATCTCCATGATGGCCGGCGACGCCTGCGACCGCGCGACTTCGAGCTCGATGCACGCGCGTCCGGTGCGCTTGTCGATCGCGGCCGTATAGAAATTGAGCGCGGCGCCGACAGCCTGATGCAGCAGGCGCCGCACGACGGCGAGATTGTCCGATTCGACGTGGATCGACAGCAGCACGAGTTCGTCCGCGGGGCACCGGCGCCGCGAACGAACGGGCGGCAGCTCGCGTGAAGCAGCGGATTCGGTTCTGGTCGGTTTCATGCGTTCATCCCCGGGTCGCATCGTGCTCCGCGCCGCGGAGATCTCGTGTGGACATGGCGCCCATTCTAGGAATCGCCGTGACGATACGGTGTATAGACTCGCACTGGCCCTGAAAAGAACGCATAAAAAAACACCATGCCCGCCGGTTTTCGTCTTTACAGATTTTTTATTTCTGACGCGCCTCGAATTCCGGCTGCTCGCCGCGCTGATTCGCGCGCGCGGCGGCGTGATCGCCGCGCGGCAACTGCTGGCCGAGGTGTGGGGCATTCACGACGCGGACCGCGCGCACTACGTGCGCGTGTACATGACCAACCTGCGGCAGAAACTCGAACCGGTGTCGGCGAGGCCGCGGCACCTGCTGACGGAACTGCAGTTCGGCTACCGGCTGGTCGGACTGGAAACGGTCGGCGCGACCCGCGAGGTCTAGACGGGTGTTGCGTGCCTTCCGGCCGCTCCCTTACGCATCGAGAAAGCCGGAATTCAGCATCGCGGAATCCATAGTTAATTGAAATTTAAGGAAAATTTCGACGCATGATCATAATCGTCCGACAATTAGAGATAAACACGGATTGCTGGCGATGCCCGTGAAAAGGCAAAGTTGTATGTACAACTTGGAGCGTCGCTAGACAGGGCGATTTCCGGGTTGGAAGGGGTCGCGGCGAAGCCGCCGTGCCGGCGGCGCCGGTGCGGGCTGCCCGACGGGACCCCTGCCCAGTTCGCCTCTGACAGGAACGCCATGAAGAAACTCGCGCTCAGTATTGCCCTTGCCTGCATCGCGGTCGGTGCCCACGCCAAGGATTGGTCGACGATCCGGTTCGGCGTCGACGCCAGCTATCCGCCGTTCGAATCGAAGGACGCAAGCGGCAAGGTGGTCGGCTTCGACGTCGATCTCGGCAACGAGATCTGCGCCCGCCTGAAGGCGAAATGCGTGTGGATCGAGAACGACTTCGACGGGATGATTCCGGCGCTGAAGGCGAAGAAGTTCGACGGCGTACTGTCGTCGATGTCGATGACGCCGGCGCGTGCCGAGCAGATCGCGTTCTCCGACAAGCTGTTCAACACGCCGACGCGCCTCGTCGCGAAGAAAGGCGCGAACCTGCTGCCGACGGCCGAATCGCTGAAGGGCAAGTCGGTCGGCGTCGAGCAGGGCACCATTCAGGAAACCTACGCAAAAGCCTACTGGGCGCCGAAGGGCGTGCAGGTCGTGCCTTACCAGAACCAGGACGGCGTGTACCAGGATCTGATGTCCGGCCGCCTCGACGCGGCGCTGCAGGACGCGGTGCAGGCCGATATCGGCTTCCTGAAGACGCCGCGCGGCGCGAACTTCCAGTTCGCCGGCGGCGACATCGACGATCCGAAGACGCTCGGCAACGGCGCGGGCATCGGCCTGCGCAAGGACGACGCCGACCTGAAGGCGAAGATCGACGCGGCGATCGCCGCGATGCTGAAGGACGGCACGTACAAGAAGCTCGAGAAGAAGTACTTCGCGTTCGACGTCTACGGCGGCTGACGCTTTTTCGGCGCACGCGGCTTCGGCCGCGCTGCGCCGCCTGTCTTTCCGGATCGGGATACGCTGACATGATTTTCCAGGGATTTGGCCCGCTGCTGTGGGCCGGCACGGTCGAGACCGTGAAGCTCGCGGTGCTGTCGCTCGCCGCGTCGCTCGTGCTGGGGCTCGCCGGCGCGGCGGCGAAACTGTCGACCAATCGCGTGCTCAAGTCGATCGGCACTTTCTATACGACGCTGATCCGCGCGGTGCCGGACCTCGTGCTGATGCTGCTGCTGTTCTACGGGATCCAGATCCTGCTGAACAACGCGACCGACCTGATCGGCTGGGACCAGATCGACATCGATCCGTTCGTGGCCGGCGTCGTGACGCTCGGCTTCATCTACGGCGCGTACTTCACCGAGACGTTCCGCGGCGCGTTCCTCGCGGTGCCGCGCGGCCAGCTCGAAGCCGGCTTCGCGTACGGAATGGGCGGCTGGCGCGTGTTTCATCGCATCCTGTTCCCGCAGATGATGCGCTTCGCGCTGCCCGGCATCGGCAACAACTGGCAGGTGCTCGTGAAAGCCACCGCGCTCGTGTCGATCATCGGCCTCGCCGACGTGGTCAAGGCGTCGCAGGACGCGGGCAAGAGCACGCTCGATTTCTTCTTCTTCACGCTGGCCGCGGGCGCGATCTACCTCGCGATCACGACGGTATCCAACGTCGTGCTGCATCACCTCGAGAAGCGTTATTCCGTCGGCGTCCGGAGGCTCGCACTGTGATCGAACTCATCGGCCAATACTGGCAAAGCTATCTGTACACCGACGGCTACCGCTTCAGCGGCCTCGCGATCACGCTGTGGCTGCTGGTCGTGTCGATCGCGCTCGGCTTCGCGCTGGCCGTGCCGCTCGCGATCGCGCGCGCATCGTCGAACCGCTGGATCTCCGGCCCCGTGTGGCTCTATACGTACGTGTTCCGCGGCACGCCGCTCTACGTGCAGCTGCTGATGTGCTACACGGGCATCTATAGCCTGCAGGTCGTGCACGATCACGTGCTGCTCGACACGTTCTTCCGCAACGCGATGAACTGCACGCTGCTTGCGTTCGTGCTGAACGAATGCGCGTATGCGACGGAGATCTTCGCGGGCGCGATCAAGGCGACGTCGGCCGGCGAGATCGAGGCCGGGCAAGCCTACGGGATGTCGCGCTTCAAGCTCTATACGCGGATCATCCTGCCTTCCGCGCTGCGCCGCTCGCTGCCGAGCTACAGCAACGAGGTGATCCTGATGCTGCACGCGACCACGCTCGCGTTCACCGCGACCGTTCCCGACATCCTGAAGGTCACGCGCGACGTCAATTCGGCGACGTACATGTCGTTCCAGGCCTACGGCATCGCCGCCGTGCTGTACGCCGCCGTCGTGTTCGCGCTCATCTGGGCATTCCGCAAGCTCGAGACGCGCTGGCTCGCGTACCTCTCGTCGCGCGGCCATTAATGCATTCGCAACGAAGGACCAAGCATGTACAAGCTCACAGTCGATAACCTGCACAAGAAATTCGGCGACAACGAGGTGTTGAAGGGCGTGTCGATGAAGGCGAAGGCCGGCGACGTGATCAGCATCATCGGCTCGAGCGGCTCCGGCAAGAGCACGTTCCTGCGCTGCATCAACTTCCTCGAGCAGCCGTGCTCGGGGCAGATCACGATCGGCAGCGAGCCGATCCAGACCACGCGCGACCGCAACGGGGCGCTGCGCGTGGCCGACCAGAAGCAGCTGCAGCGGATGCGCACGAAGCTGTCGATGGTGTTCCAGCACTTCAACCTGTGGGCACACATGACGGTGCTCGAGAACGTGATCGAGGCGCCGATGGCCGTGCTTGGGATCGGCAAGGACGAGGCCGTCGCGCGGGCACGCAAGTATCTGGAGAAGGTCGGTCTTGCGCCGCGCGTCGAGGGCATGTATCCGTCGCACCTGTCGGGCGGCCAGCAGCAGCGAGTTGCGATTGCACGCGCGCTGGCGATGGAGCCGGAAGTGATGCTGTTCGACGAGCCGACGTCGGCGCTCGATCCGGAACTGGTGGGCGAAGTGCTGAAGGTGATGCAGAAGCTCGCCGAGGAGGGCCGCACGATGGTCGTCGTCACGCACGAGATGGGCTTCGCGCGCAACGTGTCGAATCACGTGATCTTCCTGCACCAGGGGAAGATCGAGGAGGAAGGGAATCCGCAGGAGATTCTCGTGAATCCGAAGAGCGAACGGCTCGGGCAGTTTTTGTCGGGGCGGTTGAAGTAAGTAAGCAAGCAGGCAGCGTTGTGCATCGCCCGTGAAGCCGCAATGGCGTCCCCGGGCGATGCGGAGATTGAAGTACGCTTACAGTTGCGCGAGCGCGTCCGTCAAGGGCCGCTGCGCGGCACGCACGAGCGGTAACCTGCACGGCTTCGCGCCGTCGCAAACTGGAACGCTAAGTGCTTGTCAGGCTTGATCCTTTCGATGAAGGAGCACCACGATGAGCACACCGACTACAACCCATTTTTCCCACGTGAAGCCGCAGGACACCGCGTATCAAGGCGAAGGCCTGCGCGACTTCTTCCTGTATCGCGATCTCGGCATCGCGGCCGCGACGAACGGCAAGGTCGTCGCGCAACTCGTCAGGGCGAATCATGCACCGACGGCGGGCACCGGCTGGCACCGTCACGAGGCCGAGTTCCATATCGTGTTCATGCTGAAGGGTTGGGCGCGCTTCATGTACGGCGAGCAGGAAACGCTGGTGTCCGCCGGCGATTGCGTGCATCAGGCGCCGGGGATCGTCCACTACCTGTTCGACTACTCGCCGGACATGGAGTATCTGGAGATCGTCGGGCCCGCCGATTTCAAGTCGATCGACGTCGAAGGGCCGTGCGCCGTGCCCCCCCCGACGCCGTGGGGCGAGACGGGCGCGTAGCTGCGCGGTTTTCCGACGCGCGCGTGCACCGACCGACGCGCATCGTGCGCACGTTTGCGACAGACCGCCTTCGGGCGGTTTTTTTGTTGATCCTTCCCGGAAGCCGCCGCGTGCTCCGCTGACCATTCGAATTCCGAAGGGGCGGGAAGCTGAAGATCCGGAAAGAAAGGAAAGAGATTCGTCAGCTTCGCGTGACGGATTGTTACGTGGTGTCAAAGATCGTCAATTGCGGGCTGCGCGGTGCACGGCCCGTCGACGGCCGGCGTTAAGGAGGTACCAGCCGGATTACCGGCTGACTACCCGGGAGAGTTCCATGAAGCGCATCGCGAAGATCCTGACGGCCACCGCAGTGACATGCGCCGTTCTCGCTCCGGCGCTTGCCGAAGCCCATTCGCACCGTGTGTGCCATTTCGATCATCACCACCATCGCATGTGCCGCTGGGTGCGGTAACCGTGGCTTTCCCCGGGGATGCCCGGGACGCTTTCACCATTCAGGCAAATCAGGAGAGGACTATGAAAAAGACAATGTTGATCGCCGCGCTCGTCGCCGGCATGGGGGTGTCGATCGGTGCGTTCGCGCAGGTTCCGGCCAGCGCGCCGGCCGGCACGACCGGTCTGTGCAAGGACGGCTCGTTCTACTCGGGCGCATCGAAGAAGGGCGCATGTGCAGGCCACAAGGGTGTGAAGACCTGGTACGGCGCATCGTCGTCGGCTGCGGCCAGCGCGCCGGCCGCGATGGCGCCTGCGACGGCGGCTTCCGCTGCCGCCGCGTCCGGTTCCGCGCCCGCGAAGAGCGCCCCCGCGACGACCGCCGCAGCGGCGCCGGGCGGCGGCGCGGGCAAGGTGTGGGCCAACGACAGCACGAAGGTCTATCACTGCTCGACCGACAAGTACTACGGCAAGACGAAGCACGGCAGCTACATGTCGGAAGCGGATGCGAAGGCGAAGGGCTTCCACGCGTCGCACGGCAAGGCCTGTTCGTAACGCGGGCAGGGCGCGCGAGTTCATTCGCTTGCGCGTCGTCTGAACGCTGCACGAAATCACGCCCCGCCGCCCCGGCGGGGCGATTCATTTGCAACGCCGGCGGTTGCGTCGCAGCACCGGTTCAGTGCGCACGATGCGATTATGTTTCGGTCGCCGTATCGTGCTCGGTTGCGCGCGCATCGAGCAGCGCACGCAACGTGACGTAGCGCGCGCCGTTCGCGTCGCCTTCCGCATCCGCGGTGCGATCGTACGGTTCGTTGTCGTGGATCGTCGCGCGCACGATCGGATAGATCTGCGTTTCCCAGCGACTGCCGTTGAATACGCCGTAGTGGCCCGCGCCCGTCTGCACGTGGTGCGTCTTCAGATACGACGGCAACCCCGAACACAGCTCCTGCGCGGCCACCGTCTGGCCCACCGCGCAGATATCGTCCTTCTCGCCTTCGATCGTCAATAGCGCGGTGCGGTGAATCGCCGCCGGTTCGACGAGCGTGTCGCCGACCGTCAGTTCGCCGCGCGCGAGCGCGTATTGCTGGAATACCTTCTCGACCGTTTCCAGATAGAACTCCGCGGTGAGATCGGCCGTCGCGAAGTATTCGTCGTAGAAACGCCTCAGCGTGTCGGCTTTCGCGGGGTCGCCTTTCGCGCGCTGGTAATACAAATCGGCGAACGACGCCGCATGCCGGTCGGGGTTCATCGACATGAACGCGCCGACCTGCACGAAGCCCGGATACACGCACCGCTGCGCACCGACGAAGCCCGTCGGCACCACGCTGATCAGGTTCTTCGCGAACCATTCGATCGACTGGCTCGTGGCGAGCGCGTTGACCTTCGTCGGATTCACGCGGCAGTCGATCGGGCCGGCCATCAGCGTCAGGCTCGCGGGCTGCGCCGGATCGCCGCCGGCGGCCATCAGCGCGACCGCCGCGAGCGCGGCGACGGTCGGCTGGCAGATCGCGAGCACATGCGTGTCCGGGCCGACCTGGCGGATGAAGTCGATCACATGCTCGACGTATTCGTCGAAACCGAAGCGCCCGGCCGTCAGCGGGATGTCGCGCGGGTTGTGCCAATCGGTGATGTACACGTCGTGGTCGGCCAGCATCGTGTGCACCGTGCCGCGCAGCAGCGTCGCGAAATGCCCGGACATCGGCGCGACGATCAGCACGCGCGGCTGGCGCGCGACCGGCAGCGCCTTGCGGAAATGCAGCAGCGTGCCGAACGGCGTGGCCGCGGCCGCTTCCTCGACGATCGGCACCGTTTCTCCGTCGACGACGATCGAGTCGATCCCGAACGGCGGACGCCGGTGCGAGAACGCGCAGCATTCGAGCAGTTCGCACAGCGCGTCGAGCATGCGGCCTGTCGGTGTCGACGTGGAGGCCGGCCACAGCGACATCGTCGCGCGCGTGGTGGCCGCCCATGCGCGCGCCGGGCGCAGGCATTCTGCAGACCATTGGTAGAACGGATAGGCAAGCAGGTTCATGACCGTCGCTCGTTGCGCTGCGTTGCAATAAACGAGGCAAGCCGTGTGCCAGCGTCCGATTGGCACGCGCGTTGCGTGCGGTTCGGGAACGCGGTGGCGCAGGTGGCGCGCGACGACGGACGGCAGAAGGCGATGCATTGCCACGCCGGTCCGGCGCGCGGCCCGTGCTGCAATACCGTGCGGCGCCGCGCCAGTTCGGCGAATATGCCGCACAGGCGTGGTGCGGGTGACGGGTGCGGCGTCCGCTTTCGGTGCAGGGGCACGAACGGCTTTCAGCAGGGGAGCGACATGGAATCCACCGGACAGACGACGCTGACCATCAGCAGCCGCAATTACTCGTCGTGGTCGATGCGCGGCTGGCTGCTCGCGAAGCTGAGCGGGCTTGCGTTCGACACCGTCAGCGTACCGATCGATGCCGCGTCGCGCGCGGAGCTGCTGCTGCTGTCGCCGTCGATCCTCGTTCCATGCCTGACGCACGACGGCAACAAGGTGTGGGATACCCTCGCGATCGCCGAATACCTGAACGAAATCCGGCCGCAGGCGCGGCTGCTGCCTGAAGACCGGCATGCGCGCGCGCATTGCCGGTCGATCTGCGGCGAGATGCATTCCGGTTTCAGCGCGTTGCGATCCGCGCTGCCGATGAACCTGCGCGCGCATTTCCCCGGCTTCCGGATCTGGTCGCGCGCGCAGCACGACATCGAGCGGATCGTGACGATCTGGCACGAGTCTCTGGCCGCGTATGGCGGGCCCTGGCTGTTCGGCGCGGAGATCGGCATTGCCGACGCGATGTATGCGCCGGTCGTCACGCGCTTCCTGACCTACGACGTGAAGCTGGAGCCGGATATCGCCGAGTACTGCATGCGTGTGCTCGCGCATCCGTTCGTCGCCGAGTGGATCGACGCGGCGAAGGCGGAGCAGGAAGACATCGACGAACTCGACATGGAGTTTTGATGCGCGCGATCGCGGCGTGCTTTCAATTGCACTACACGCGCAAGCATCGAAATTGGGTTTTCGATGCAGCTGCGCAATGCGCAAACGTTTTACCTTGATTCCGGGTTAGACCGAGTGCGAATTCCCTAAAGGATGTTGAGCCCGATGACGTAAACGAGTCACGGGGACGACTCGCGACACGCATGCTTTCGACGTGCGGCGCGCAGTCTGCAATAACCAGCGCAGCAGGGGAATCGACGTGAATCGTCAGCAATCGTGGACGCGTACAGCGGCGCCCGGAGAAATCATTTACTCGGAGGGCTTCGCGGGCGAGCCCGTGATCTTTCTGATCACCGACGGCAAGGTCGAGCTGTCCACGCGATGCGACGACAAGCGCGTCATCGTCGCGACGCTCGGCCGCGGCGAGTTCTTCGGCGAGTCGGCGCTGCTCGCCGCCGAGCCGCGCGCCCATACCGCGAAGGCGCTTTCGTTCTGTCAACTCACGGTCGTGCCGGCCGGCATGCTCGATGAAGAAATCGAGCGCGTGTCCGCGCTGCTGCGCCATATCGTGCGAACGATGATCCGGCGCGTGAAGCGCAAGGACGACCAGCTCGCGACCTACACGCATGCGGACTTCATGCCCGGCGTGCTGTCGTATGCGCATGTGCTGTCGCTGATGGCCGGCGCCGATGCGCGCGAATCCGGCGATGGGTGGGCGCGCAGGCCGATGCAGGCCCATGCGACCGCAACCTCGGTGCCGCTCGCCGAAGTGATCCGCAAATGCCGCGCGATTGCGGGCCACTCGCGACCGCACGTGCTCGCGATGCTGCGACGCATGGAGAAGCTCAATCTCGTCACGATCGAAGCCGCGCAGGCCGACCATGTCGGCGGTGCAGCCGACTACGCGGCTTCGTCGGATGCGCGCCAGGTCGTCACGTTCGATGCCTCGCGCGTGATCGATCGCGCGCAGCAGGTCGCGGACCACGATCTCGACCTGTCGATCAACAGCGAACTCGAGCTCATCGAACTGGCCGATCTCGAATCGCTGATCGGTGTCGAGAAGACGCTGTTGCTCAACAAGCTGTCGAACGGCGAGATCGCCGACGAAGTGTTCGCGTTCCGCAAATCGAAGGTGCTCAGTTACGTCGAGCAAAAGGGCGTCGCGTATTTCTCGCGGCGCAACGCGCGTCGCGGCGGCGACGTGCGCGCGCTGGAGGATCTCGTGTGGGTCGACCAGCGCACGCTGTTCGACGTGATCAGCGCGTTCGATACGTACGATCTCGCGAAGCTGATCGCGAACCTCGACGATCGCGCGGTGGCCGACAAGCTGTTTTCCGTGATGACCGAGGCGCGGCGCAACGAGGTGTCGTGGGTGATGCGCCGCGAGCTCAAGCTCGATCCGATCGAGATCGAGGATATCGAGCAGCGCGTGCTGGATGCCGTGCGCGCGGCCAAGGCGCCGGCGACGGGCGCGGCGTCCGTGGCGTCGGATGCGTGACACGGGAGGCGTATGGATCTGTTGACCTTGGCCGGTGTGGTGCTGGGCGGCGCGGCGATCGTGTTCGGTTTCGCGCTGGAAGGCGGGCATTTTTCGATGCTGTTCCAGTTCGAGGCGCTCGTCATCGTGCTCGGCGGCACGCTCGGCGCGGTGA
This sequence comes from Burkholderia sp. DN3021, assembly GCF_049805555.1. Classification (NCBI taxonomy): domain Bacteria; kingdom Pseudomonadati; phylum Pseudomonadota; class Betaproteobacteria; order Burkholderiales; family Burkholderiaceae; genus Burkholderia; species Burkholderia sp. DN3021. The sequence goes on from NZ_JBNCAB010000002.1 coordinate 154,342, forward strand.
TGATCCAGAACACCTGGGCACGTTTTTTCGACGCGGTGAAGCAGTTGCGGCTCGCGTTCGTGCGCGCGAGAGAGGTCGATCGCAAGCACCTGTCCGACCTGCTCGAATGGGGCGACCGCGCGAAGCTCGACGGGCTGCTTGCGTTCGAGTCGATGGACGTGAGCGGCATTCATCCGTTTGCGCGCCGCGGGCTCGAACTGCTGGCGAACGGCGTGTCGACCGCCGTGCTCGAGGATGCATTGCAGCGCGAACTCGACGCATACGAGCGCAGCCGGCTGGCCGCCGTGCGCGTATGGCAGCAGGCCGGCGGTTATGCACCGACATTCGGCATTCTCGGATCGGTGCTCGGGCTCGTGCAGGTGACGAGCCATATTCTCGAACCGGCGCAACTCGGGCCGGGCATCGCGGTTGCATTCATCGCGACGCTGTACGGGCTGGCGTTTGCGAACCTCGTGTTTCTGCCGCTTTACGGCAAGCTGCGCGCGCAGATCGATAGCGAGCTGCGGTTTCGCAAGCTGTATCTCGACGGATTGCTCGCGATCTCGCGCAAGGAGTCGCCGCATACGATCGAAACGCGGCTGACCGGTGATGTGCGCGGGCGTGCGGCCGAGTCGCTCGCGTGATGTGCTGCGTTTGCGGTACGACAAACAGGGATCTTCGGTATGACAGCCCGAACTGACGGCGCGGCTACCGCCGATCGCGACGACGATGAAGCCGAAGGCGCGCACTCCGGGCGCTGGCTGATTTCATACGCGGATCTGATCACGACGCTGATGGTGCTGTTTCTCGCGCTGTATGTGCTCCAGCTCGCGAAATACAACGCGCTCGACGCGCGATACCAGACGCTCGCGCGACATGCCGGTGGCGCTGCGAGTATTGCTTTGCCCGAGCGCGCGCCGGCCTGGCTCGCGTTGCTCGACAAGTTGAAGGCGAACGGCAGGATTTCGTTGGTGAAGGCACCGCACGGCGTCGAGATCGGCATCGACGCGAAGATTCTGTTCAACGTCGGAGATGCGCACTTGCTGCCCGATTCGCCGCCCGTGCTGAATCAGATCGCGCAGGCACTGAGCGAGCACGCGACCGGCGACATTCTCGTCGAAGGGCATACGGACAACGTGCCGATTGCGAACGCGAAATACGAATCGAACTGGGAGCTATCGTCGGCGCGCGCGGGGAGTGTCGTGCGCTATCTGACCGAGCGCGGCGTGGCGCCGCACCGGCTCGCGGCGATCGGGCGGGCCGATACGCAGCCGCTCGTGACGGGCGACGATGCCGCCGCGCGGGCGCGGAATCGGCGCGTGACGATCTTTGTTGCGTATTGATTCGCGCTGATCGTGCACGTATAGGCGGCCGCATATGCCCGCCTGTCAACGACATAACGAATCTCGCATGATCGACATCTGAAATCAGCGATGCGCTTCTGCGCGTGCATGCCGATAACCCAAACTGGCTCAGACCGAGCGGTTATCGAGGGTTCCCCATGCATTTCTGGCGCAAGCTTTCCATTCAGAACAAGCTGATTCTCAGCATGACGAGTTGCCTGCTCGTGTTCGTCGCGATTTCGAGCGGACTGAGCATCCGCCTGATCGGCAACGCGGTGCGTGACCGCGTCGTCCGCGAAGAGTTGCCGACCGCCGTGAGCGGCATTCGCGCCGACGTGCAGCGTCAGATGGCCGGGCCGATCGCCGCGTCCCGCATTCTCGCGCGCGATGCGTTCCTGCTGCAATGGGAAGCAGATGGCGAGCCCGACGCCGGCACGCGCAACTGGATCCAGCTCGCGAAGAACGTGAAGGACGAGCAGAAGGCGGCGTCCGTGCAGTGGGTGTCGGTGAAGAGCGGCAACTACTACAACGAAGCCGGCCTGCAGCGGAAGGTGACCGACAAGGATCAGTGGCTGACCAGTTTCCTGTCGTCCGGCAAGGCGTTCGACGTGAACATGGATCACGAGGTGACCGTCGGCGGCTACATGATGTTCATCAACAGCCGCGTCGAACTCGACGGCGTGCCGGTCGGCGCGGCGAGCATGAGCCTGTCCGTCGATGCGCTCGCGAAGGGCATTGCCGCTTACCGGATCGGCGAGACCGGATTCGCGTATCTCGTGCGTCCCGACGGCGCGATCATGATGCATCGCGATACGTCGCTGATCGACGGCAAGCATTTCATGAAGGATCAGCCGGGGCTGCCTGACGATGCGTCGTCGACGCTGCTGGCCGGCAAGCCGTATGCGTACCTGAGCTACAACGGCGACGGCGGCGCGCGCTTCATCGCGACGTCGTTCATTCCGGAGTTGAATGCGTATGTCGTCGTCGAGGTGCCGCAGGCGGAACTGCTCGGGCCGGTGACGAGTGCGATCCGCAGCGCGGCGCTGGTCGCGGCCGTGGTGGGGCTGGGTGTCGCGCTGCTCGTGATCTGGCTGGTCGGGCGCGCGATTGCCGCGCCGATCCGGCGTGCGGCTACGTTGCTGTCGGGGATTGCGAGCGGCCAGGGTGACCTGACGCGCAGGATGACGGTCGAGAGCCAGGACGAGATCGGGCAGTTGTCGGATGCGTTCAACCGGTTCGTGTCGTCGCTGTCGACGCTGGTTCACCGGATTCGGGCGGCTTCCGCGTCGATTGCAACCGGGTCGGCGCAGATCGCTTCGGGGAATGCGGATCTGAGCGAACGCACCGAAGGGCAGTCGAGCAACCTGGAGCGGACGGCTTCGTCGATGGAAGAGATCACGGCCGTGGTGCGGAACAACACCGAGACGGCGACGACGGCCGCGCAGATGATCAACGGTGCTTCGGATGCGGCGGCGCGCGGCGGGCAGGTGGTGGGTGAGGTGGTGAGCACGATGGAGCAGATCAGCGACGCGTCGCAGCGGATCTCCGAGATCATCGTGATGATAGATAGCATCTCGTTTCAGACGAATATTCTGGCGTTGAATGCCGCGGTGGAGGCGGCGCGGGCGGGGGAGCAGGGGCGTGGGTTTGCTGTCGTTGCTTCGGAGGTACGGAATCTGGCGCAGCGTAGCGCGCAGGCGGCGAAGGAGATCAAGGCGCTGATCGAACATAGCGCGGGGACGGTGAATACCGGGTCGCGGTTGGTTAGTGAGGCGGGGAAGGTGATGAGGGATGTCGTCTCGCAGGTTCAAGGCGTTAGCGCGATGATGAGCGAGATTGCTGAGGCTAGCCTGGAGCAGAGTGCCGGGATCGATCAGATTGGGGATGCGGTACAGTCGCTCGATCAGATGACGCAGCAGAATGCGGCTTTGGTCGAGGAGAGCGCGGCGGCGGCCGAGAGTTTGAAACAGCAGGCGGCGGAATTGACCAAGCTGGTGTCGGCGTTCAAGGTGGATGAATAAAGTCTGCTTCGCGTTTTAGAATGAGGCGTTTCTGAGGGACGGCTGCCGTGGGGTCACGGCAGCCGTTTTGCATCCGGGCTTGGTTTCGGGACGTCATAGAAGAATGAAAAGCATTTCCAAACTGACAGTTGGGGTGGGGGCGGTTGTGCTCCTGGCTCCGATCGCTGTTGTCGGGGCGAAGGCGGTTACGTCGCCGACCGATTCTTATCTCGCGGATCGGAAGAAGACTGCCGAGGCAGTTAATGCGGCTCGGATGGAAGATCGGGCGGATTTGGACGGGAAATACACCGCCGAGTTGAATGCGAAGCTGGTAAAGCTTGTCGGGACGGTCAAGGCGAAAGGGTTTTCCGGGAAGGTGGGGAGTACCGTGGAAAGCGTCGTTTCCGACGACGGGATGACGCCGGGGCCGGACGGGCTGTCCTTCAAGTCGGATGACGGGAAGGTGAATCTTGTTGTGACGACGGTTCCACTTTTGAAGGTTTGGGTGACGACGGCGGATGCGGGGCTCAAGCCGACGGATGATGTTGCCGTTATCTTCGATAACGAGACGTTTTATACGAACGTGTTCAGTGATGATGCAGCCGCGTTCTGGTTTGCTGAGTTGCCGGTGAAGCGGACGCCGGCTGATGCGATGTTGAAGGCGTTGCTGCTGGGTGAAAGCCAGGATGGGGTGCCGGAGGGGCCGAATACGTTGGCGGTGGCGGTCAGGCAGGGGGAGCGGGTTTATATCCTCTGGAGGGATGTGACTGTGCCTGGGATTGCGGCTTGTAGTGCCGGGCGTGTTGCCGAGGAAAAGCGGCAGGAGTGTTTCGCAAAGCATTTTCCGGGGCAGAAGGGCTATCCGCGGCTTGTGTCCGAAGGGCCGGCGATGGTGGATGACGTTGTTCAATAGGAATGAATCGTCTCGGGGGTGTTGGGTATTGGTAATTTCCCTGTAATATGCTGTCTAACTCAAACTGTTCGTTGCTGCTACTACCCAACGCGTTATAAAACGTGCAGACCAGCCATAGGCTGAATTACGCTGACATGCGGGGAGAACCATGGAGTTCGCGAATTGCAGGTGGGTAGCTTTCCATAGTCGGGAAGACTTGGAGCAGAGTGAATGACAGCATTAGTCAAGCACAGCGCGCCTGGCCCTTATCTGGGTTTCTCATTGCAGCCGGTCCGGCTCTGCTATCACCTGCTCAGCAGTCCGTCGGATTCCATAGTTTCCTTAGAGTTTCTGGATGATGTCGCCGTTCACTACTCCGATGGAAATGTTCTTTTGGAACAGTGCAAGAGCGCGCTGTCCCATAACCCTCTCTCTGATTGGTCCGAGGACCTTTGGAAGACCATTGCGAATTGGCTTGACGCGATCGAATCAAAAAAGGTGGACGGGAGCAAAGCAACGTTTCGCTTGTACGTGACACCACCGAAGTTCGGAAAGGTAAGTTCAGCTATTCATGACGCAACGTCTGCAGATGCCGTAGACCTGTTGCTCAAACAGGTCAAAGACAAGCTCAACAAGAAGGCCGAACCACCAAAATGCATGCCGCACGTACAGAGATTTCTTGATGTGGCAAGTGCCCTTCGCAATCAGGTCATTTGCAAGACCTCGGTTTTCAGCAGCGATGCAGATCCGGTGCAACCTCTGCGAGCTCTGCTGGAGCCAACTGTTCCGGACGGATCAATTGACGTCATTTGCGAAGCCGCCATCGGTATGGCACAGGCGCGGGCAGACCGCCTTATCCGCGATGGTATGCCGGCATTGATTGGTGTCAGAGAGTTTCGGAAAAGCTTTCACGCCTTCGTTCAGCAGAACAATATGCCCGGCTACCTTGCCTCGTTATCTGCGATTCCGACGACGGCTGACACCAAGGCAGTACTGACGAGTAGACCGATGTTCGTACGGCAACTGCAGTTAATCGAAGCCACGGAGGCGCAGCAACTTCGGGCGGCAAGTGATCTCATGCGAACGTCCGGCGACAAGGTGAAGTGGGCCGAAGCCGGATTTATCTACGACGATACATTTAAGGATTGGGAGGACTCGCTGCTGCGTCGGCACGAAGCGTTTGCCAGCGAGGTCAAAGACCTCCATTCGGACAAGCCGGAAGCCGTGCGAGGTCGACTCGTCTACGGCCGATGCTCGGTCTTGCAGGTGCCTATAGGTAGCCGCACGGTACCGGACTATTTCACCCACGGAGCGTTCAATGATCTGGCGGACAAGCGAGAGCTTGGCTGGCATCCGGAACATAAAGTCCTTCTGGATAAGGAGGATGAAGCATGAGCGAAGTCGTTCAGCCACGCCGCCTTAGCGAGGCGGCGCTGGTTCAGAACGAGGCGCTGGGTGCCTACGCGCTGTGGCAGTTTGGCCTCGGATACCAAGATCGTGATGGCCTCGCAGCGACGCTACCCCTTGCATTTCTTGTCCTTCCGCTGATCCTGCATAGCCCGACCTTGACGATGGTGCTGAGCACGCATAAAGCATCGGGGTTGCATCTGTTTGCCGGCAAGCTCGGGGATAAGCGGGAAGATCTCATTGCAATTCACAGTCGAGCGATGGCGTTAAGACGGCTGACCCTGAACTCACTAGTGTCCGCGGAGCAGTCAGGTCTCGTTCAGATCGATCCGATGACAGCCAAGATCCGGTCAAACGGTCCGTACGACGACTTACGCATACCTGTGCTGCCGGAGCGAATTCGACGCCTTGGGCCGGCTTGTGAAAGGATCGGCTACTGGTTTGCGGGTCTCACCGATCAGCAGGTAGTGCACACACTGAAAGTGGAGTTTTGATGTATTTCCAACTGCGACAAGTCATTTTATGGCCACGACGCGGTGGCGAACCACGCATTGTGAAGTTTGAACCCGGCGTGGTCAACGTCATCAGCGGGGCGTCGAAGACCGGCAAGTCGTCGGTGATACCGATAATTGACTACTGCCTAGGGTCAGAAAAATGCGCTATTCCGGTGGGCGTGATTCGCGAGAGTTGTTCCTGGTTTGGTGTGCTGGTCGATACCCTTGAGGGGCAAAAGCTTATTGCCCGCCGGGAACCCGGCGATTTGAAGGCCTCTGGCGACATGCTCCTTTTGGAGGGAGCGGAAGTCGAGCCGCCTCCTGTCATCCAAGAGAAGAACCAAACGGTTGACTACGTCAAGGCAGTCCTGAATCGCCTTGCAGGCCTGTCAAACCTGCAATTTGAGCCAGGAAGCGATGATCGGTTCAAGTCACGGCCAAGCTTTCGAGATCTGATGGCTTTCATTTTTCAGCCTCAGAACATCGTTGCAAACCCCGACGTCATGTTCTTCAAGGCTGACACCACGGAGCATCGCGAAAAACTAAAAACCATCTTTCCTTATGTGCTTGGTGCAATCAGCCCAGAGCTTCTGCACGCACGCCATGAGTTGGAGCGCATCGCCCGGCTGCTTCGCCGCAAGGAAGGCGAGTTGAAGGCCCGGCAGGCTTCTGGCGCATCTTGGCAACGAGAGGGCTTCGCTTGGGTACGTCTCGCGATTGAGTACGGACTACTGCCGACGCATACGACTGTGCCGAACGACTGGCCCTCGATCGTAGACCTACTTCGAGCCGCAATGCAAAGTGACGCTCAAGCCGCGACCCCAACGCTGGCTTCCATGGATGTCATAATGGCGCGGCTCACGGAACTGCGAGCGGCTGAGTCCAAGCTTGGGATGGATCTCAATCAGTCTCGTAATCGGCTGCACGAACTGCGGCGCCTGGATGAGAGCAGTGACACGTATCGGGACGGCCTCCACGTCCAGCGCGATCGGTTGGAATTATCGAGATGGATTCGCGAACTGGCAACTGAACGTCCCGCGGCGGTACTTGAACCGAGCGATGCTGGACGAGTGCGGATTGATCAACTCTGTGAGGCGCTTGAGGGCATAGAACTCCGGCTGCGATCGCACCCGGGAGTGACGGAATCCCTAGGAAGAGAAACGCTTCGTCTGCGCGAAGCAGTGGATACGATCCTTGCGGATCTCGCGGCAGTGCGCCAAGAAATACGGACATTGGAAGGGCAGTCGGAAGAAGCTCGCAAGGTGACAACTCGTGGAGAGGAAATCTCGCGTTTCCTTGGCCGCCTGCAAGAAGCTCTGAGGTTGTATGAAACGCTCGACACGTCTTCAGCGCTTAATGAAGAGATTTCAACGCTGAGGACGCAAGTTGAGGACCTGAACAAACTGATATCTGAACACGAAATAGGTCGGAAAACGGAAAACGCTCTGGATACGATTCAGTCCATTTCTTCGCGGCTAGTTCCACAGCTTGATGGGGAGTGGCCAGATGCCCCTATTCGGCTCAATATCCAAGATCTCACGGTAAAGGTTATTCGTGGTACGCGCGATGATTTCCTTTGGGAGATTGGTAGCGGTGCAAATTGGCTTGCATACCATGTGGCGCTCACCCTTTCCCTGCAAGGCTATTTTCTTAGCAAGCTGAATCATCCGGTGCCGGGATTGCTAATATACGATCAACCAAGCCAAGTTTACTTTCCAACCCTACGAGCGGGAAAGGCATTAGAAGAGAACCTAGATCCGGAATGGAACAACGAGGACGTGGCTGCGGTACGAAAGGTATTCACACTTTTCGATCGCATTATCACAAAAACCTCAGGCCGATTACAGATCGTCGTACTTGATCACGCTGACGAAGAAGTCTGGGGGGGGCTGGCCAATGTCCATCGTGTTGAAGAGTGGCGCGGGCAAGGCCTAGTGCCGACTGAATGGATCTAGGTTCTAGGGCGATGCCTACTGCGATGACCAGCTTCGACGGCAAATTCCTGCATCTGGGAGAGAGCATGTGTCGCACTCGCGAACGGCAGACCATTAAAATGCCACCGAGCAGCAGAGCGACGCCAACGCGTGCTATCTGCCGTCGGGCAGGCGAGGGCGCTGGCTCTCGGGCGACCGCTGCGAAGCAAGACCGATAGTTCATCTGCGACCACGACCGACAGCAATCGCTTGCCGGCCATGAAGTGTCGTCTCCTGAACCGTCGCGCTGGCATTTAAACGCTGGTTCCGCCCAGAAAACCGCCATTAAATGCCCGATGGCGCACATAATTTTATTTACCTAAGCGGTCATCGGCGGTCGCTGGTTAAATCCTCAGCGATCTGAGCATACGCTCCAGCGCGGCGCTGAGAAATTTCAACGATCACGCGGTAACGGCATTCAGCTCGTCCTTGTATGGGACTATTGGAGAATAAAGTTTATGAAACGCTCGGCCAATTGCGCCCGAGAACAGTAAAAGCTCGGGATTATTCGCCCCGCCCTTAAGTATGTGATCTAGGGCGATGCCAGGATAAGGGTCGATATAGTAAATCCTTCTAATGCCAAGTTGATATGCTTTTTTCGAGCAAAGCTCACATGGACTGGCGGTGGTGAAAAGCAGTCCACCTTCTATTGATGCAAGCCCATACTTTGAAACTTGCAAGAACGCGTTTTCTTCGGCGTGCAACGAACGTGTGTGAACTTGATTTCTGTCGCCCTTGAAGGTGTTATATTCTGCCTTAAAGCAAAAAGCATTATTGCGCCCAGTCGAAGAAACTATCTTGAATCGTTCGCTTCGAGTTTCGAAGTGGCCAAGGTATTTTTCGTCGGTTTTCTCGAAAGTGCTGTAAGCAATTTTATCGTCCCCGTGAAGAAGGTCGTCGCGGCTTCGAAGGTTGCAGGGTACATGGCCATGTGGCGCATCGTTCCAACCGATAGATCTGATGGAATAGTTCGGATCAGTAACCACGGCGCCCACTTGGCGAGAAATGCAGCCGGAATTTAGCTTCGCGGTGTATGCCATCTGCATACATCGCTCCACTGCAGAGGGCGTGACAATTCCAGGGCGTCTAATCAATGAAACAAATTTTATAAGTTGATTCGATAATTCTTGGAATTCAGCAACTTTGCTAGCAACGTTTGGGTTGCTTACGTATAAATCGGCGCGCTGAAGACAGGATTGAATATCTTGAACTGAATAAAAATCAGGGTCGTCTAGGTCGTGTGCCGTATATTCGATCTTGTCGATTGATTCGATGTCGGAGTCCGAGTACTTCAATTCACGGAGACGCATCAGTCGATCATTCTCCGGTGTGGAGACTGCGAGTAGATAAAAGGCGGAATATCTATCCTGAAAGAAAACTGCCTCCAGAGGGTTTCGAATTGCATCTACGACGATATATGTTGGTTCTTTATTTTGTTTTCTCGCATCATGAATTATTTTGATGATGGAGTTGATCCGCTCCGCTAATGCAAAAAAACAACCTTCCTTTAGGGTCTTGGTATAAGGGTCCCCGGACAATCGAATATTTTTTCCGATACTCTGATATAGTTGTACAAAAGAGCTTTCCCCTAGAATTTCTCGAAGCGCCTCGCACCTGGTGGGAAGTGTTTGCGTGTAATATGCGATGGGATCCGTGGATTTGTCGTCGGATTTTATTGCAATATAAGGTGTTCGAAGTTCATCAAGGAGATCTGCAAAAGCCACCCGTTTAGCATCGGACTCAAAGAGATTTGAAAATCTGTCGGCTGCAAAGCTGCCCTCCTGATCCAAAAGAAAGGTGGTAATTATGGCTCTAACTTGCAGGAGGAGGAACGGAGTCCAGGTGGCTGCGAAATGTCTCAGTAAAATGCGCTCTTTTCGCTGTTCATTGGTGTGGGCATCGCTGCCAGAAAAAAGACTATGGCGAATTTGATTTTGTCTAGATTGAAGAATCCTGGCGACTGTGCTGCAACCGCTACCCGTCCGACCAGTTAGGCCGATTACGATGAAGTCGTCGTCGTCGCCATATATTTGTGCCACCGCCGATTTTAGATAATTGGTATTTTGCTTCGGCCCCATTACCTCGGTCATGTGCGCCCCCTCTCCCGTTGTTTATTGAATTGCGCGTGATCCATCATATCGGTTATTTCGACGAAGTTAAAGATCGTCAAACTTTTAAATTTTAATCATAGTACATATTCTGGTCCGTGAGGTACGCGCAGCACTTTTTTGTCTTCCCCGCACGTCAAGTGTGAGGTTCAGAGGCCCACGCTGAACGCTCAGTGACGGATCGGCGAACGAGAGGCGTCAAGAAAGGGCAGTGGCGGCTTGATTGATATGACCGTCCATGCAAAAGTTTCTTCCGGACATGCCTTCGCTGATCGGTCAATCGCCGCTTCGGCCGACAATTTACCGACCGCCCGCAATGCGCCAGCGACGGGTTGAATCCGCACACTGACAGCGGACATTCGTTATGCCATCCTTGCTCAAGGATCCTTTCGAGCAAGAGGAGTTCATGAACACCCTTCGTCTAAGCTATTCCAGCGTCCGGACGCCGTCGAAGAACACTCGCGGAGTCCAACCCTTTGTGATTCCCTCGAGCAAAAACTGGTCGACGAGATCCAAACCGAAACCGGCGCCTACGGACGCGATGCCCGCAAGGCCGCCCAAGAGGGCGCCAGCGTATGGCGATTCGGTTGCCATGCCGATGCCAGCGCCGATAGCCGTCATGGCAATTGATTTCGCGAGCTTTCCACCAGTGGACTGAAAGAGTCCAACGGGCTGCATGAGTGCATCCAAATAGTATTTGGACAGCCCCTCCGGTGCTGCGACATCGCATGGTGCGAGAGAGAGCCACTCCCGGAAATTGCGGGAAGCTCGTTTCTTCCGGAGCGCAATCATCTTCGAAAATGGCACTTCGATTTGAGCATACAGTTGCTTCAAGTCCGGTATATTCTCTAGGCGCGCCAGGGTAGTGAATCCGGAGAGACGAGTTTCCACGGATGAGAGTCGCCCGCAAGACTGGCTGAGGAACTCATAGAAGTCGCGATTCGAATACGATGTCATGTTGTTCGACATCGCAAATTTGTACTCAAGCAAACTTCCCGCACACTTCGACAGCGTTTCCCTTTTCTTCAACGGTATGTCCCGGTAGGCAATTTCACTCGGGTCAAGGCCATATCCCTTGAGTCGACCGCTTTCGTACGCCGATTTGGAAATCTCTACAACCTCAGCGGCCAATTGCATGTCGGGAATTGTATAAGTGTCTCGGAGCTTTCGGATGAGCGCACGTCGATTTGAACGATCTAGCTTTTTGGTGTAGCGCGACAAACCTAGAGCAAGAGATTCCTCAGGGTCGCTATGTGCAGCTGAGGAAAGATTGCCATAGGTCAGCGGGTCAATGCCCGGAATGTCGTCCGTGATGTGCGCAACCATGGGCGTCCAAAGTACAAATCGGAGAGAGCCGCTTTCGGCCAGGTCGAGGACCGCTCTATCCCCCATCAGGGATAGGAGCATCGCCAACGGAAGATTTTCACCGTGAACTTTTAATGAGACTGTGTCAAACAACAAGAAGCTCTCGAACAGAGTCCCGGCAACATCTTCCCATTGGCGCATGAACTGCACTGGATCATTGGACTGGGTAGGTGAGCCGATGACCAGAAATTTTCGGCAAAAGTCGTTCAGGCCTTCGTAAAAAACGTTCAGCGACATGATCTACGCTATCGAGCCGTAAAGAGCTGATTATATCGAGGTCATACGCTGAGTGTAGATTGATGCGCTAGTTTCAATATGAAAATCGGCTGCGAAAGGCAAGTGCGAAAGTCAGCAATTGCTTGCAGGTAGCTTCCGTCGTCGCGGACGCGGGAGCTACGGGCGAGCTGTGCTTTTACGTCCTCAGTCCAAATATGAAGCTATTCGGCTGCTATCGGGTCGGAATCCGCCGTCGGCCTTCGAATTGACGACAGGCGGCTCCGGGTCGACTACCGGCGTTTGCACTTGAAGCAGCCGCACCCGACCGGCATTCCTGTGACGCACTTCCGGATTCGATCACTATCGCTCGATCGACGTCAACGCGTAGAGCGTTAGCGGTCGCGTACCGTAGGTCTTGAGAAGGGCGATGGTCGAGGCCGTTTCCCACGACTGAAATGGCCCAGAGCCGGCCAGCCTTAGCGATTCGAAGGGCACAGAGGGATGCCTCAATCCCGCATCCCGCCCATCCCTATGCCTAACGGCCAATCCCCCCCAATTCCCCATTTCTGAGATGCCAGCACGACTACACTGGTCATGAAGCCTTGCTTCTCGCCCATCGGAAGTTGAACGCAGCACCCTTCGCATCGATGGTCGAAAAAAAACCGTCTTGCCCAACAAGACGCAGCGAAGGGGGAGAGAGAAGGGAAATCCACGGCAACAAAAAGCGCGGGCCGCATGGGCGGCAACCCATACGACCCGCTGACCACCACCAACTCACCCAAGGAGTCGGAAATGGCTGACGCCAATAGTAAGACACGTCGCAGGAAGAACAAACCGGTCGATATGAAAAAGACGTTTGAGCTGGTCCTCCGCAACTACCCGGACCTTCCCAAGCGCGGCTGGCCTTACCTGCCGTGGATGAAGGCAATCGATCTGGATTTCAAGATCTTTGGATTCAAACCGGGCGATCGCGTCTACCTCGACGTCAACTACGTCACCCGGAAAATCACGATCTCGCCGGACTACAGCCAGCTAGCGCTGCGAGAGCAGCCTTACCACGACCCAGAACCGGAAGACACGCCGGCATAACGAGCAAGGGCCGCTTGATGTGGCTCTTGCGAGTGGATTGCAGGGTTTGCACGAACGCGACTGACCGCCGGGGCGATGCCGCCCTGGCCATCGCCTCGGATATCGTGATTCGCGCCCGCAGCCACCTTCAACAACTGTCACGACCGCAGCGGCCGTGAGGCCGCTCCGTGCGTGCCGAAACAAGCGAATGGATTCGATTGACTCGGAGGTATCCGGATTCAAGCGACGGCCCGAATATTCCCGTGCATCCGAACGACGCATCAACGCCCGCCGTCCCGCGCCTTCACGATCCGCCCGCGCTGCATCACATAGGCGACGTGCTCGCCTTCACCGGCCACGACGCCGATATCGGCGAGCGGGTTTCCGTCGAGCACGACCATGTCGGCGATCGCACCGGCGGCTACGACGCCCAGTTGCCCCGTCATGTTCACAATCTCCGCCGCCACCGTCGTCGCCGACCTGAGCGCTTCCAGATTCCCCAGCACCTCAGCCCGAATCCGAAACTCGCCCGACTGAAACGCGTGCATCTCGCCAAGCAGATCCGACCCGAACCCCATCTTCACGCCGGCGTTCGCATAGATCTCCAGCGACTCGCGTCCTTTCTGCTGCACGGAAGCCACCTTCGCCACGGAGTCCGCCGGCATCCCGAACTCCGCCCCATGTTTGGCAAGCGCGTCATAAGTAACAAGCGTAGGCACCACAAACGCCCCGTGCTCATGCATGAGCTTCGCCGCCGCTTCATCCACGAGGTTCCCGTGCTCGATCGTCCTCACGCCACATCGCACAGCCCGCGCAATCGCCCGCCCCGTATACGCATGCGCCATCACATAAGTATTCGCGGCCTCGGCCTCGTCGACGATCGCCCGAATCTCGTCCTCCGAATATTGCGTGTTGGCAATCGGATCAGTCGGCGAAGCAACCCCACCGGAAGCCATGATCTTGATCTGCGTCGCGCCTTTCTGAATCTCTTCGCGCACGGCGAGCCGCACACCTTCAACGCCATCCACGACCCGCGCAATCGCCCCCGTCCGAAAACAGCACGAACACGGCTCCAGCAAATCCCCCCGAGGCCGAAAATCCCCATGCCCGCCGGTCTGCGACAACGCTTTCCCCGACGGAAAAATCCGCGGCCCCGAAACCAGCCCTGTCTCGACCGCCTGCATCAACCCCCAATCCGCCCCCCCGGCATCCCGCACACTGGTAAACCCACGCGACAACATCGCATCGAGAATCGGCAATGACCGGATCGCCGCGAGAATATTCGGCTGCACCGCATTGGCGCCGAGATTCGCATTCGAAGCGAGCACATGCACGTGGCAATCGATGAACCCCGGCATCACAGTCTTGCCGCGCACGTCGATCACCTGCGCATTCGGTAAATCCACCGGCCGATCGGCGACTTCGACGATCCGTTCGCCGTCGATCACGACATGATGATGTTCGAGCAACACGCCCCGTTCGAGGTCGAGTACGTTGCCGCCCTGAAGCACGGTAATGGTCATGAGGAAATATCCTTATCGAGTCATGGCGGCAGCCCGCTTCGCATCCTTCACGAAGCGCGTCCCGACGAAACTGACTGCCGCCGCGAGGATCACGTAGCAGGCAGGCGCCATGTTGCTGCCCGTGCGGGCGATGAGCCACGTGATCAGGAACGGCGCGAACCCACCGAAGATCGTCACCGCGAAGTTGTACGCAACGGAAAGCCCCGTCGACAGCACCTTGGTCGGAAACAGCTCCGCAAACGCCGCGAGGATCGGCCCGGTATAGGTCGCTATCAGCACGCCGAACACGGCCTGGAACACGATCAGCGATGTGAACCCGGGCGCATGGTTGATCCACGCGAACATCGGCCACGCAAGCACGAGGATCGCGAGCGCCGAGCCGGACAGGAACACGCGTCGTCCCCACACGTCGGCGAGCCTGCCGACGATCGGCGAGCAGCACATGATCATCAGCCCGCCGACCATGCCGGCCGCGAAGCCGGTCGACTGCGGCAGATGCAGCGTGCGCACGGAATACGTCGGCATGTAGAAGAGCAGTACGTAGGTGCAGACGGTCCACAGGATGACCATCGAAAAGCTCGCGAACGTCTCGCGCGGGTAGGTGGACAGCACTTCCTTCAGCGGGGAGCTTTCCTTCGCCTGCGCTTCGACGGCGCTGAACGCGGGCGTTTCGTCGATATGGCTGCGGATGAAGTAACCGACCGGCCCGACGATGATCCCGAGCAGGAACGGCAGCCGCCAGCCCCAGCTATGCAGCGCCTGCGCGTCGAGCGACGTCGTGACGAACGTGCCGGTCGCCGCGCCGAGCAGCACCGCGAAGCCGATGCTCGACTGGATCCAGCTCGAGTAATACGCGCGTTTCTCCGGCGGCGCGTATTCGGTGAGGAACGCGGTGGCGCCGCCCATCTCGCCGCCGGCCGAGAAGCCTTGCAGTAGCCGCGCGACGACGATCAGCAGCGGCGCGGCGATGCCGGCCTGTTCGTAGGTTGGCGCGATCCCGATGAGCGCGGTGCCGGCTGCCATCAGCAGGATGGTGAGCGACAGCGCTGCCTTGCGTCCCACCTTGTCCGCATAGACGCCGAGCACGATGCCGCCCACCGGCCGCATGAAGAAGCCGACGCCGAACGTCGCGACGGTCAGCAGCACGGACGTCAGTTCGTTGCCGGTCGGAAAGAACAGCTTCGCGATGACTACCGCGAAGAAGCTGTAGACGGTGAAGTCGAACCATTCGAGGCCGTTGCCGATCACGGTCGCGACGATGGCGCGGCGACGCTGCTGTACCGCCGCATCGATGGAAGGCGCGGCGCGCGGGGAAAGCGTTCCTTGCATGGTCTCTTCCTTTGTCAGAAGACGGGACGGCTGCCCCGCGTGAATCCCATGCTAAGGACAGCCGGATTTTTTTTTGAAACGAAAGATTCGCATGCACGCATGCGCTGCACGCATGCATCGCGCTCAGGGCGTGGTCTGCTTCTCCGCCTGTTCGAACAGCCAGCGCGTGAACAGGCGGGCGGCCTGGTTCTGCGCGCGGTCGTTGGGCGAGATCACGTAATAGCCGCCGCCGTGGCTCGCGGACGCTTCCGTCACGCGCACGAGCAGGCCGGCCTCGATGCATGCGTCGATCATGTAGCGCCAGCCGAGCGACATGCCCTGGCCGAGAATGGTCATCTGCACGATCTGCGGATAGGAGTTGATCATGATGTCCTGCGGCTGCGCCTTCTGCCGGTCGACGTCGTTCATGTCGAACCATTCGGACCAGGACATCCATTGGCGCTGCCCGTCCTCGAGGCGCAACAGCGTCTCGTTTGCGAGATCGGCCGCGTCGAGCGTGCGGCCGGCCAGATAGCCCGGCGAACAGACGGGAAACACTTCCTCGTCGAACAGCCGGCGCGCGGTGTATTCGGCCGGCGCTTGCTGGCGCACGTAGTAGACGCCGACATCGAATTCGGCCGGTGACATCGATGCAAGGCCGTCGCGCACGATCAGGCGCAGCTTGATATTCGGATACGCGGTGCGAAAGTCCGGCAGCCGGGGCGTAAGCCACAGGAGCGCGACGCCGGACGAGCACGCGATCGTCAGTTCGAGATCGCCATACGGCTTCATCACGTCTTGCGTGGCTTCCGCGCATTGTGTGAGCAGGTGGTGGACCTGCGTCGCGTATTGCTCGCCGGCGATCGTCAGCCGCAACGAACGATGCTCGCGGACGAACAGCGAGCGGCCGAGGAATTCCTCGAGCTGCTGGATTTGGCGGCTGATCGCGCTTTGGGTCAGGTGCAGTTCGGCGGCGGCTTTCGTGAAGCTCGCGTGACGCACGGCGGCTTCGAACGCGACGAGACACTGAAGGGGCGGCAGGGGCGTGATGCGCATGGCGGGCAGGGGAGTCGATGGCGCTGCCGACATGATACGAGGGGATTGAAAGGAAATCACAAGGCGGAAAGGGCATAGCTAGCCGGCACATTCATGCGAAGATTGAACGCAACGCGCGCTCGAAGTGCGTCTGGACGTGAGACTGCTTTACCGCATGACGGCGACAGTTCGGCGGGTTCGAATTATCCAAACAAGGCGGAAGAGCATCAATTTTATTCAGAGAAGTTTGAGGGGATTGCCAGGGAGGGAAAATGATTGCTAAGTTTGTTTTTGGGATGTTTCTTATATTGTCATTGATGGAAAATTCAATGGCGGGTGGTTACGCGGCCCCCGGTTTGGTAGTGTGTGATGGTAGTGTGAAAACAATTAACTGCCCGATCCGACTGGATGGAGATGGATTTTTCGTCGACAGTGTTAGTGGTGCGCGATTGTCTTCTGAGCCGAATTTACGGCGGACTTTGAGTGATGCGACGCTTTATGGAAGCATGGCAAGTCTGATTCTGGAGTACGGTAACGTATCGTCGTCAAAGAATTGGGCGATTTTGATTTTCTCTTACATTAATGGTGTAATGCGTGCAAGAAATTACATCTCACTGTCGAGAGCGACTCTGTCGAATGGCGAGCGTTGGGTCGGGCAAAGTTGTCGTGGCAATGTTGTGTTGAGCGAAGAGCGGGAAATTCTGGAGAATGCTTTCGAAGCCTTGTGTGCTGGGAAGATAAATAATAAATCTCCAGCTTCGCCCGACACAGTGGCAACCAGAGTTGCAAATCAGGCTGGTCTTGTTGTAACGGTGCCGGCATACGACGCAGGAACTAAAAATTGGTCGGAAGCAACCTATGCATTTCCTTCCAGTAGCGGGCCTGATGCAAGGACGCTACTTTGTCTTGCCGGATGCAAGATCAATGTGGCATATCAGTTTTTGGGTGGGTGGATCGGTAATAATTTCTGGATTAGCGCGTCCTTTCCAGAAGAGCCGGATGGAAAGGTCGATGGTAGTTATATGTATCTCAAGAATGAGACGCTGATCGTTGTTAAGGGTTCGATAAAAAATGGGAGAATGAATTTAACGGAGTATTTGGGGTCGGGGGATCAACCGGTTGCGACGTTCAAGGGAAAGAAAATCGACGATTCATATGTTGGAACATGGACGTCAAAGAATAGAAAATATAACTTCTTCTTGGCAGCAAAATTTTATTGATTGCCCTGTCATGATTGATCTCAATCGTGTCGACGATGGCACCGGCAACACTCGCGGCTATGTCGTATTCATGCGAAGATTGACCACAAATCACACTCGCCCGAGAACGACGTGACCCGATCGAACCCTGAGAGCAAACCGAAAGCCGGGCATCCGGCGTGGATGCCCGTCGCCCTGGCCGAACTCGGCATCCGCCGCCACCCGCCCGGCAGCATCAACCCGCGCATCGTCGAATACAACAACCACACGAACCTGGTCGGCTACGACGACAAGATTTCCTGGTGCTCGTCGTTCGTCAACTGGTGCATGGCACACGCCGGACTCCGCGGCACGGGTTCCGCACTCGCGCGCTCATGGCTTGAATGGGGCCGCCCGCTGGAGCGTCCGGTCTACGGTTGCATCGCCATTCTGACGCGCGACGATCCCGCGAGCTGGAAAGGGCACGTCGGTTTTTACCTGCGTCACGACGACGAATACGTGCATCTGTTCGGCGGCAACCAACTGGAAGAAGTGCGCGAACTCGCGTACCCGTTGAACGAAGTGATCGGATACCGCTGGCCCGACGTCGGATGACCGCACCGCCGCGCTTGCGTAAAAGTGCAGGCCGTCGACGCGGTCTGCATTCGTATCAGGCCCCGGCCTCAATTCCTCGCCACAGCCTCCGCCTCACCCGCCGCCTCATTCCTGCTCCACCCACCCCCAAGCGACCGATAGAGCGCGACCGCTGCCAGCGCATGCTCGCGCTTGACTTGATTGAGCGAATCCGAATCCCGCAGATACACCTCCTGCGCCGAAAGCACGTCGAGAAAATCCGTCGCGCCCCCCTTATAGAGCTGATTCGCCAACCCGAGCGCCTTATCGGAAGCCGCCAATGCACTACCGAGCCGCCGCGTAGCCTCATCGGAACTGACGAGATTCGCACGCGCATCCTCGACTTCCCTCAACGCTTGCAGCATCGTCTGCCTTAACCCGAGTTCCGACTCGCGCATCCGGCTTTCGCTCTGCGAGATATCGGCGGTAATACGCCCCGCATTGAAGATCGGGCTCGTCGCACTCAACGCCGCGCTGAACAGATTGTCGGTCAACGTAGGCAACCCGAGATACGACGCCGCCAGAATCCCGTCCGTCAAATTCAGCGAAAACTTCGGATACCGCTCGGCCTTGGCAACCCCCACTTGCGCCGCACGCCGCTCCACCTGCGCATAAGCAGTCAGCACATCGGGCCGCCGCAACAACGCCTGCGAAGGCAACGTCCCCGGTGCGCCAACCGGCGGCGCGGGAATCTCCCCCGCCTGCGCCAACACGAGCCGATCGACCGACTCCGGCGTCCGCCCCGAATACACGGCAATCAGATTGAGCTGATGCGAGATCTGCGCCTGCGTCGGCGGAATCCGCGCTTCGAGCGCATCGAGCTGGTTCTGCGCGCGCGTGACGTCGAGTTCCGTCGACAGCCCGAACGCCTGCCGCTTGCGCGTGAGTTCGAGCGCGTGCTGCCGGATCTTCGCGTTGTCCTGCAGGATTTTCAGTTCCTGCTGCGCCCAACGCAGATCGACATACGCGGATGCCGCATCGGCCGCGAGCGCGAGCCGCATCGCATCTTCCGCATGCTTCTGCCCGACGAGCTCGGCCTGCGCGGCGAGCAAATCGAGCCGTTCGCCGCCGAACACATCGGGCGACCAGCTCAGCGCGAGCCCCACTCCGGCCTGCCGCACATAGCCGAGCGGCGGTGGTGTGTTCTGGCGCGCGTCGGCTGCATGCGCGGTCGCGTCGAGTTCGGGCAGCAGCGCCGCGCGCTTTTGAACGGTCAGCGCCTGCGCCTGCTTCACGCGTTCGGCGGCGGCCTGCAGATCGAGGTTGCCGTCGAGCACGGTCGCGATCAGCCGGTCGAGCACGGGATCGTGGAATTGCGCCCACCATGCGGCGGCGTCGATGTCCGCGCGCGGCACGTCGGTATCCCATGCGGTGGGCGCAAGCGTTTGAACGGATTCGTGCAGCGCCGGATGCTGCGCGGGCTGCACCGCACACCCTGCGGCGAATGCGCTGACAGCCAGCGCGACGAGTAGCTTTTTCATGATGATGGCCTCAGCCTCAGTGCGCGTCCGGCGGCGGCGCGTTCAAAGTAATGGGTTTGGAAAACACGACGGCAAGCAGCGCGACGACGAAACACAGCGACAGCGCGTAGTACGCATCCGCATAGGTGAGCGTCAGCGCTTCGCGATAAATCAGCCGATGCAGGTTCGCGAGCCCGGCCTGCGCGGTATTCAGCGTATTGCCCGCAACAGCAGTCCAGTACGCGGCCTGATGATCGAGCAGCGACGCGATCTGCGGCTCGCCCGCGCTCACATGCTCGTTCAGGCGCAGGTAGTGGAAGTTCAGCCGGTCGTTGAGCATCGTCGCGCTCACCGCGATGCCGATCGCACCGCCGAGATTGCGCATCAGGTTGAACAGTCCGCTCGCGGATTTCAGCCGCGACTGCGGCAGCGAGCCGAGCGCCATCGTCACGATCGGCGGCACGCTGAACTGCTGGCCGATCCCGCGCAGCGCCTGCGGCAGCAGCAGTTCCCGCCAGCCCCAGTCGTGCGTGATCGGCGTGTACAGGTAGCAGCCGAGGCCGAAGCAGATCAGCCCGAACACGAGCAGCGCGCGCATGCTGAAGTAGCGCGCCGCGAACGCATACACGCAAAGCGCGACCAACTGGAACGCGCCGACCGACAGCAGCGCCAGGCCGATCTGCAGCGAGCTGAACGCGCGCACCTGCGCAAGAAACAGCGGCGTCAGGAACACGGTCACGAAGATCCCGATGCCGGTCACGAACGACAGCAGGCTGCCGATCCCGAAGTTGCGCACGGCGAGCGCGCGCAGGTCGACGATCGGATCGTCGGCGGTCAGCGCATGCACGATGAACAGGAAGCCGCAGATGCCGGAGATCCACGCGCAGATGACGATCGCGTCGTCGCCGAACCAGTTCTTGCGCGGGCCTTCTTCCAGCACGTATTCGAGGCAGCCGAGGAAGCCCGACATCAGCACGATGCCGAGATAGTCGCCGCGCTTGACGAGGCTCAGGTCGGGTTCGTCGATATGCACGTAGCGCGGCACGAGTGCGGCCACGGCGATACCCGGCACGAGGTTCAGGTAGAACAGCCAGTGCCACGACCATTGATCGGTGATCCAGCCGCCGATCACGGGGCCGATCGCCGGCGCGAGCGACGCGAGCGCGCCGATGGTCGTCGACGCGATCAGCCGCTGCTTGCCGGGGAACAGCACGAACGCGGTGGTGAACACGGTCGGGATCATCGCGGCGCCGAGCGCGCCCTGCAGCCCGCGAAACAGGATCATCGAGTTGATGTCCCACGCGAGCCCGCACAGCATGCTGGTGATCGTGAAGCCGACGGCCGAAGCGACGAACAGCCAGCGCGTCGACATCACCTTCGACAGCCAGCCCGACATCGGGATCACGATGATCTCGGCGATCAGGTAGGCCGTCTGCACCCACGACAATTCGTCCTGGCTCGCGGACAAGCCGCCGCCGATGTCGCGCAGCGACGACGCGACGATCTGGATGTCGAGCGTCGCCATGAAGAAGCCGACGCACATCAGCGCGAACGCGAATACGCGCTGCCTGGTCGGTTGCGACGCGGGGTCGCCGGAAAACGCGGTGGTCATGGTCGGCTCCCGCTCAGTTCGCGTGGTCGGTATGCACGGTCACGACCGCGGACAGGCCGGGGCGCAGCACGTGTTCGAGGCCCGGCTGCGGATCGAGATGCACGCGTACGGGCACGCGCTGGACGATCTTCGTGAAGTTGCCGGTCGCGTTCTCGGGCGGCAGCACGCTGAAGGTCGCGCCGGTTGCGGGCGCGACGCTGTCGACGCGGCCGTGCAGGCGCGTGCTCGACGCATCGAGCGACACGTCGACGCGATCGCCCGCGCGCATCTTGCGAAGCTGGTCTTCCTTGAAGTTCGCGTCGATCCACAGCCCGGAAGCCGGCACGACCGTCAGCAGCGGCACGCCGACGTTCGCGAGCATGCCGACGCGGCCCGTGCGGTTGCCGACGTAACCGTCGACCGGCGAGCGGATCGTCGTGTATTCGACGTTGAGCGCCGCGACGCGCTGCGCGGCGAGCGCGGTGTTCACGCGGGCGCGCGCATCGGCGAGCTGCGCGCCGAGCACGTCGAGCTGCCGCTTCGAGGCGAGCAGTGCGGCGTCGCTGCGGTCGACGGCCGCGCCTGCCTTCGAATAGTCGGCGTCCGCGCGCTCGACGATCTGGTTCGACACGGCGTCGGATTTCACGAGCTCGCGGTAGCGCACGCGGTCGGAGGCGGCGCGCGTCAATTCGGCCGACGATGCGTTCTTGTCTGCCGCGTGCTGGCCGATCACCGCGAATTGCAGTTGCTGCTTCGCTTCGAGTTCGGTCACGGCAGAGCGCGCGCTGTCGACTTCGGCGCTGGCCTGCGCGAGCTTCGCATCGTAGTCGCGCGCATCGAGCTGCACGAGCACGTCGCCGGCCTTCACGCGCTGGTTGTCGGTCACGAGAATCCGGTCGACGAAGCCGTTGACCTTCGGCGCGAGCACCGTTACGTCGCCGCCGACATACGCATCGTCGGTGCTTTCCTGGAAGCGCAGCACGAACAGCCAGTCGAGCGCGGCCGCCGCAACCGCGACGACGACGGCGCTTACCGCGATGCGCATCCACGGCACGCGGCGTCGCTGCTTCGCGGGCGGGTCGATTGTGGCTGCCTCGCGGGAAGCAGCGGCTTCTTGGGTCGTTTCCATCGATTCACCTATGTATATGCACTTATTGAAACGATCGACGATGTCGCGTCGATCGGGGAAGGGGTTAGCGCTCCGGCAGGTTGTGCGTGATCCGGAACAATTCGTCTCTCAGCCGGGCTGCCTGCGCCGGCCCGAATCGCCGTTCGAACGCTTCCTGTGCGGCGAGCCAGTGCACGTGTGCGTCGGCGATCTTCGTTTCGCCGTGTGCGGTCAGCGCGAACGTCTGGCGGCGGTGCGGCGGCTCGATCCGGCCCGTCACCAGCGCCGCGCCGACGAGCGGCTTGAGCGCGCGCAGCAGCGCGGTGCGCTCGATCACCAGCACCGACGACAGCGCCGCCATCGTCTGATGCGGCCGGTCGCGCAGCAACGCGAGAATGCTGTACTGCGACGGCGTGACGCCAGCCCGCGACAGGTAACGCTCGTAGAACTGCGAGAGCCGGCGAGCGGCTTGCCGGACCGCGAAGCAATCGTCATCGGTGAGCGTGGTCTTGTGCATGTGCACATGTTAGGGCGCGGGGCGGGGCGAAGCGATGGGCGGAGCAGGATCAGATTGGTGTCGTGGCTGTACCAATCGGCGTCAGGTCGGCGCGTTCGCGCGCCGGATCAGGCTGCCGCCGGAACGATCCGGCCGACGCGGTCGCAATAGTCGGCCGTGTAGTCGATGAACGCCTTCACTTTCGCGGGCAGCAGCGCGCGGTTCGCGTACGCGAGCTTGATCTCGACGAACGCGTCGACGAGATCGGCGTCCTCCAGCAACTGCACGAGCGCACCCGACGCGAGTTCGGCTTCGACGAGCGTTCTCGGCACGACGCCGATGCCGAAGTCGTGCATCACCATTTCGCGGTTGAAGACGGGGCTGTTCGACGAGATGTCGAAGCGGTACGGCACGGTCAGCGTGTCGCCGTCGACGCGGAACGACAGCGCGGGCCGGCGCAGCGACGGCGATATCGGCACGAACGGATGATCGGCTAGGTCCGCCGGCGTTTCGGGGCGCGAATGCGCGCTCAGATACGCGGGCGTCGCGACGATCACGACCGGAATGCGCTCGACCAGCCGCACGACGGTCGTCTCGCTCGTCAGCATGTAAGGCACGACGATGCCGATGTCGTAGCCTTCGCCGACGAGATCGACGGGGCGCTCGGTCAGCGTGACATCGAGGCGCACCTTCGGATGCGCGCGCTTGAAGCCGGCGATCAGCGGCACGAGCCGGTTCAGCGCGGCCGTCGTATGCGCGACGAGACGCAGCAGGCCCTCGGGCTCGCGCGTCTGAGTTTGCGCTTCCGCTTCGAGCGCGTCGAGCTCGTCGAGCACAGCCGCGCAGCGCTCGTAAATGCGTTCGGCGGTTTCGGTCAGCGACACCTGGCGTGTGGTCCGGTGCAGCAGCCGGCTGCCGAAGCGCGCCTCCAGATCGGCAACAGCACGCGACACGACCGGCCGCGCGAGGCCGTGCATGTCGGCGGCGCGCGTGAAGCTGCGCATCTCGACCACCGACCGGAAAATCCGCAGCTTGTCGATGTAGTCCATGTCCGTCTCCTTGACGCGATGGCGGGCGCCGGACGCGCCCGGCCGGCCTCGTTACGGCGGAGTGTACATTGACTTTATGCATATGCACATATAAATTGCGGAGCATGAACGACAACCCGATTGCCCAAGCGTGCAACTGCCTCGCGCTGCGTCAGGCGGCGCGCTTCGTCACGCAATTGTACGAACGCCATCTGGCCCCGGTCGGCGTCACGCCCGCGCAGTTTTCGATCATGGCGAATTTGACGCGTCGCCCCGGCCTGCTGATGAGCGAACTGGCCGATGCGCTCGTGATGGATCGCACGACGTTGCTGCGCGCGCTGAAGCCGCTGCAGCGCGACGGTTTGGTCGCGACGGCCGCGTCCGAGCACGATGCGCGCGCGCATGCGTTGAGCCTCACGAAGCTCGGCGAGCGCACGTTCGCGCGGGCGTTGGTCGCGTGGCAGGCCGCGCAGGACGAATTCGAGACGCAGTTCGGCCAGGGGCGCGCGAAGGCGCTGCGCGATGAACTGTTCAGCCTGACCGCGGAACGCTAGGCGGGCAGCAGGTGGCTCGCGCGTTGCGACGAACTGGAGCGGAATTCGAGCCATCGGTCGCTTCAGCGGAGTTCGAGGCGCGAAGTCATGGCATCCATGACCGAAAATTGGTTTTTAAATTGTCCGGATTGGTGATGATCTGGACAGTTTTTATTTCCAGTTGTAGAGTCCTCTGACGGATTTCACGGACCGGCGCCGCCGGCACGAGTCACGAGGAGCAACCGATGCTGCAGTTGAGCGACCGCGACGACGCGATGTTGCGCGGGGATTTCGGCGACGGCGTCGCGCGCGCGATGCGGATCGTCGCACGCACGGCGGAAGTGATGTCCGCGCCGCACCTGATCGACATCACGTCCGCGCATATCGACGGCTGTCTTTATCACGGCCAGACCAGTCTCGACTTCGTCGAGTATTTCGTCGATACGGGCGCGAAGGTCGCGGTGCCGACCACCTTGAACGTCGGGTCGCTCGACCTGATCCATCCCGAGCTGTATCACGGCGACCGCACGATCCAGCGCGATGCGCAGCGCCTGATGGACGCGCATTTGCAGCTCGGCTGCGAATCGAGTTTCACGTGCGCGCCGTATCAGTTGAAGAACCGTCCCGCGAAAGGCGAGCAGATCGCGTGGGCCGAATCGAATGCGATCGTGTTCGCGAACTCGGTGCTCGGCGCGCGCACGAGCCGGTACGGCGATTTTCTCGATCTGGCCGCCGCGATTACCGGCCGCGCGCCGTATGCGGGCTTGCATGTCGAAGCGAACCGCGCCGCGCGGATCGTGTTCAACGCACCGGACTTCAGCGGCCTGCCATCGCGCGATATCTATTTCGCCGCGCTCGGGTTGCTGATCGGCAAAATCGCGGGCGCGATCGTGCCCGCGATCGTCGGGCTGCCGGCGGATACCACCGAAGACGAACTCAAGGCGCTCGGCGCGGCCGCCGCATCGAGCGGGGCCGTCGCGTTGTTCCATGCGGTGGGCGTGACGCCCGAGGCGCCGACGCTCGATGCCGCATTGCACGGCCGCTCGGCGCAACGCACGGTCGACGTCGCGATGGCCGATCTCGACGAGATTCGCCGCACGCTGAACCACGGCGCGGCCGGCGACGCGCTCGTCGCGGTGGCGCTCGGCACGCCGCATTTCTCGCTGGCCGAATTCCGCACGCTCGATGCGTTGCTCGAAGCGTTTGACGGCAAGCCGGCCTGCGATTTCTACGTGAACACGAGCCGCTTCATTTTGTGGGAGCTGGGCGAAGCCGGCCTTGCGAGCAAATTCGCCGCGCGCGGCATCCAGATCGTCGTCGATACCTGCACGTACATCACACCGGTGATGAAGCAACTGTCGGGGTTGGTGATGACCAACTCGGGGAAATGGGCGTCGTATGCGCCCGCGAATATCGGCGTGACGGTGGCGTACGGCAGCATGCGCGAATGCGTGCGGTCGGCGTACGAAGGAAAGGTGCGATTCGATGATTGAAGCGACGGGCAAAGGTCTGACGGGCGACACGCTCGTGCCGGGCAGCGCATGCGCGAGCGCGTTCGTGCTCGACAAGCCGCTCAGCTTCTGGGGCGGCTACGATTCCGGCGCGGGCAGGATCGTCGATCGCGGGCATCCGCAGGCCGGCGCGAGTCTCGCCGGCAAGGTGATGGTGATGCCGCACGCGAAGGGTTCGAGCTCGAGCAGCAGCGTGCTCGCGGAAGCCGTGCGCAACGGCACGGGGCCCGTCGCGATCGTGCTGAAGGAGCGCGACCTGATCATCTCGATCGGCGCGATCGTGGCCACCGAGCTGTATGCGATCGCGGTGCCGGTGGTATGCGTGACCGATGACGTGTATGACGCGATCGTCGCCGCAACCGGCGAGGTGCGGATCGACGCGGGCGACGGGGACGGCGGCGCGCGGATTTACGTCGGAGGTTGATGCGTCGCGTGTCAGCCAGCCGATTTACTCGTGTGACGGTCTGCCGGCCGCTTCCCGATACGCGCTCGGCGTCTGCCCGGCCCAGCGCCGGAACGCGCGCGTGAAATTCGCCGGATCGGTAAATTGCAGCCGCTCGGCGATCGTCTTCAGGTCGAGATCCGACGCGGCGAGCAACTGCTTCGCGTCACGAAACCGCGCTTCGTCGAGCAATTGCCGATAGCTCGAACCGGCTTCCTCCAGCCGGCGTCGCAACGTGCGCGTCGACACGAGCAGCGCGTCGGCGAGTGTTTCAGGCCCCGGATAGACGCCGGTTGCTCTCGCCAGCTCCGCGCGCACGCGTTCGACCAGATCGCCTTCGTCCTGCCGCACCTGCGCATACTCGCGCTCGACCTGCACGAGCGCCTGCCGGTGCGCGACTTCGTCGGCGAGCGGCAGCGGCCAGTCGAGCACGTCGCGAGCAATCCACAGCGCGTTTGCCGCACAGCCGAATTCGACCGGCGGCAACTGGTCGCGATAGCGCGCGAAATACGCGGGCTCCGGCCACGCGAATTGCAGCGCGATCGGCGGCGACGCGCGCCCGGCCCATTGCGAGATGTTCTGCGCGAGCCCGGTCAGCACGAATTCGAACATCACGTGATGCTGCAGCACCGGGCTGGCCTGCACGCCGTGCAGTTCGAGCGTCGCGCCGCGTTCGTCTTCCGCATAAGTCAGCCGATATTGGCGGTTGCGCATCCGGAAGTAGCGTTGCGTGACGGACAGCGCTTCGCGGATGTCCCGCGCGGTCAGCGTTGCATAGCCGAGAAAGCCGTGCACGGTCGGCTTCAGCAGCAGTCCGAACGCGAGCCCGATGCCCGGATCGCCACCGATCTCGATCGCATTGAGCACGAGCCGCCCCCATTGCGACGGCGCGACGCGCGCGTCGGGTTCGGCCAGCACCGCGTCGCGCAGGCCCGTGCCGGCACGCACGGCGGCCAGGTCGACGCCGCGCGCGGCCAGCGCCTGCAGCAGCAGGCGCGTATAGGCGACCGGAATCGTCGGCCGGCGCAGCCCGAGGCGGTCCTTGGCGAGTGGGGAGGTCATGTCATTTTGGCCGGAAATGACAAGCATTATGGCTGTTTGCCCCCTCACGTTCAAGGCGGCGCGCGCCTACGATGGCAGGCATCGCTTACCGGCAGGATCACCATGACGACCCCCTTTCCCCATCTGCTCGCGCCGCTCGATCTCGGCTTCACGACGCTGAAGAACCGCGTGCTGATGGGCTCGATGCACACGGGCCTCGAGGACAGCCGCAAGACGCTGCCGCGGCTCGCCGAATATTTCGCCGAACGCGCACGCGGCGGCGTCGGCCTGATCGTGACGGGCGGCTTCGCGCCGAACGTGGCCGGCTGGACCAAGCCGTTCGGCGGCACGCTGATGACGTCGGCCGCCGCGCGGCGGCATCGCGAGATCACCGGCGCCGTGCATGCAGAGGACGGCAAGATCGCGCTGCAGATCCTGCATACGGGCCGCTACGGTTACCACCCGTTCGCGGTCGCGCCATCGAAGATCAAGTCGCCGATTTCACCGTTCGCGCCGCACGAACTGAGCGCGGGCGGCGTCGAGCGGCAGATTCGCGCATTCGTCCGCTGTGCGAAGCTCGCGCGCGAAGCCGGCTACGACGGCGTCGAGATCATGGGCTCCGAGGGCTACCTGATCAACCAGTTCATCTCGATGCATACAAACAAGCGCACCGACCAGTGGGGTGGTTCGTACGAGAATCGCATCCGCTTGCCGATCGAGATCATCGAGCGCACGCGCGAAGCGGTCGGCCGCGATTTCATCCTGATCTACCGGCTGTCGATGCTCGATCTGATTCCGGACGGCAGCGACTGGAGTGAAACGGTGCAGCTCGCGAAGGCTGTCGAGCGCGCGGGCGCGACGATCATCAACACGGGGATCGGCTGGCACGAGGCGCGCGTGCCGACCATCGCGACGTCGGTGCCGCGCGGCGCGTTCGCATGGGTGACGAAGAAGATGAAGGGCGAGGTCGGCATTCCGCTCGTGACGACCAACCGGATCAACCGGCCGGAAGTGGCCGAGCAGATCCTGGCAGATGGCTGCGCGGACATGGTGTCGATGGCGCGCCCGCTGCTCGCGGATGCCGAGTTCGTCGTCAAGGCCGCGCAGGGCCGCGCCGACGAGATCAACACCTGCATCGGCTGCAACCAGGCGTGCCTCGACCACGCGTTCAAGAACAAGATCGCGTCGTGCCTGCTGAATCCGCGTGCGTGCCACGAGACGGAGCTGAAATACACGCCCGCGCAGCAGCCGAAGCGCATCGCGGTGGTCGGCGCGGGCCCGGCCGGGCTCGCGTGCTCGACCGTGCTCGCGCAGCGCGGCCATCAGGTCGACCTGTTCGACGGCGCAGCCGAGATCGGCGGCCAGTTCAACATGGCGAAACAGGTTCCGGGCAAGGAAGAGTTTCATGAAGCGTTGCGCTACTTCGGCCGCCAGGTCGAGCTGACCGGCGTGAACCTGCACCTGAATCGCTGCGTCGACGCGAGCGACCTGATCGCGGGCGGCTACGACGAGATCGTGCTCGCGACCGGCGTCGCGCCGCGCGACCCGAAGATCCCCGGGCAGGACGGGCCGAATGTGCTCAGCTATATCGACGTGCTTGCCGGCAAGCAGCCGGTCGGCCGGCGCGTCGCGGTGGTCGGCGCGGGCGGGATCGGCTTTGATGTCGCCGAGTATCTGGTGCAGGCGGGCGAGTCGCCGGCGCTCGATCTGGAAGAGTGGAAGGCCGAGTGGGGCGTGACCGACCCGGCCGCGACGCGCGGTGGCGTGACGCGTGCGCAGGTTGCGGCGCCCGCGCGTGAAGTGACGCTGCTGCAGCGCAAGGCCGCGCCGCTCGGCAAGGGGCTCGGCAAGACGACCGGCTGGATTCACCGCGCGACGCTGAAGATGAAGCAGGTGAAGATGATCGGCGGCGTGAACTACGAGCTGATCGATGCGCGCGGGCTGCACGTGTCGTACGGCGAGCAGCGCACCGATCACGAAGTAATCGAAGCCGACACGATCGTGCTCTGCACGGGGCAGGAGCCGCAGCGCGCGTTGCTCGCGCCGCTGCAGGCGGCCGGGCGCTCGGTGCACCTGATCGGCGGCGCGGAACTGGCCGCCGAACTCGATGCGAAGCGCGCGATCGATCAGGGCGCGCGGCTCGCGGCGCGGCTGTAACGGGCAGGCGGTTCGACGTTCGTTTCGACGGTCGTCGCGTGGCGGTAGTTTGCCCGCGCGACGGCCCGTGGTTTTCCATCCGATACGCCGGTTCGCGCGCGCAGGATGGCGTTGACGACCCGCGCGTACCGCGTCGACACGCAACGTGGCGGCGCGACCCCGGCAGACCGCGATCGGCCGGCGCGGCTCAGGCCGCTTCCGCCCTTTCTTCCTCTTCTGCTTCGAGCATCGCCTTGACGATCAGGTAGACGGCCGGCAGGTCGTCGTCGTCGCGACGCCAGTCGACCGGTTCCTCGACGTCCGCGGCGACCAGCCTGCTGTCGCGCAGCCGGATGAATGCGTCGACGACGGTCGGATCGTTGCGGTTCAGGAAGCCGGCATTCGAGAAGGCCAGCTCTTCGACGTTCAGCAGCGCCTGCCAGCTCATCGTGCGGACGGCGGCAGGATGGGTGCGGCGCCGCAGGCCGAGCGCCCGCTGCGCGGGGCCGCCGACGGCACGCTGCAGATCGACGACCGCCCGCTGCGCGGCGCGCTCGAAGTGGACGGGATTGAAGCCGGGTTGCTCGGGATCGAATGCGGATGACTGGAACATGGTCGCCTCACAAAAGTCCGTCCGTCTGTGGATGACGGAATTCGGGTCAAATGGTGCAAAAGCACTGTAAATATATACAGTGTTCGAGGCGGTTTCAAGTCCCGGATGAAGAATCTTGCCGGAGCGGGCAGGGGGCGGATGTCGGAAAGCCGATGGAAGCCGGTATGCGAGCGCTGCCCGCTCGTTGTCGCGCCGATTCCGTGGGCCGCATTCGGCTTATACCGATTCCGCGATGGTCTCCCGCAGCCACCGATGCGCGGGATCGCGATGCACGCGCTCGTGCCACAGCATCGACATTTCATAGCCGGGCACCTCGACCGGCGCTTCCACGACGCGCAGCGCGGGCACATCGCGCACCAGCCGCTCGGGCAGCATCGCGACGAGATCGGTGCTGGCGACGGCCGACATCACGAACAGGAAATGCGGCACGGACAGCACGACGCGCCGCGTGGCACCGAGCTTCGCGAGCGCTTCGTCCGTCACGCCGAAGAAGCCGCCGCCGTCGGGCAACACGATCACGTGTTCGAGCATGCCGAACTGCGCGAGCGTGGGGCGCCGTTTCAGCTTCGGATGCCCGGCTCGGCCGATGAGCACGTAACGCTCGACGAACAGCGGCAGGCGCCGCATGCCTGGCGGCGAGCCCTCGGTCGTATGAAAGGCCAGGTCGATGCCGTTTCGCTCGGCGTCCTGCTCGATGCGCGGCGGCACGAGTTCGACGACCGCCAGCCGCGTACCGGGCGCGGCCGCCCGCAGCGTGTTCAGCGCGGGCAGCACGATCGTCGATTCGCCGTAGTCGGTCGCGGCCACGCGCCACGTGTTCGTCGCGGTCGCGGGATCGAATGGCGTGGCCGGAACCACCGCGCGTTCGACGGCTTCGAGCGCGTCCCGCAGCGGCTCGCGCAGCGCTTCCGCGCGCGCGGTCGGCCGCATCCCGCGCGGCCCCGGCAACAGCAGCGGATCGCCGAACAGGTCGCGCAGTTTCTGCAACTGCACGCTCACTGACGGTTGCGACATGTTCAGCCTTTCGGCCGCGCGCGTGACGTTGTGCTCGGCGAGCAGCACGTCCAGCGTGACGAGCAGGTTCAGGTCGAGTCGCCTGAGATTATTCATGGCTATACCTGGAATATCAGGAATTCATTTCAAATATACCTTCGGCGGGGGCATCCTGCAGCCATTCAATCAACGGAGTGACGAACATGAATGTGCTGATCGTTTATGCCCATCCCGAACCGCGTTCGCTGAACGGCGCGCTGCGCGACTTTGCCGTCGAGCATCTCGAAGCGGCCGGCCACACCGTGCAGGTGACCGACCTGTATGCGATGAACTGGAAGGCGGCGTTCGATGCGAGCGACGTGACCGATCGCGCGCCCGATGCGCGCTTCGATCCTGCGCTCGACTCGAAGCATGCATTCGAGACGGGCACGCAACGCGACGATATCGCGCGCGAACAGGACAAGCTGAAGTGGGCCGACGCGGTGATCCTGCAGTTTCCGCTGTGGTGGTTCTCGATGCCGGCGATCATGAAGGGCTGGGTCGAGCGCGTGTATGCGTACGGTTTCGCATACGGCGTCGGCGAGCATTCCGACAACCACTGGGGCGACCGTTACGGCGAGGGCTCGCTGGCAGGCAAGCGTGCGATGGTGATCGTGACGACCGGCGGCTGGGAATCGCACTACAGCCCGCGCGGCATCAACGGGCCGATCGACGACGTGCTGTTCCCGATTCAGCACGGGATTCTGTATTACCCGGGTTTCGATGTGCTGCCGCCGTTCGTGATCTACCGGACGGGAAAGATGAACGACGCGCGCTTCGAGGAAATGCGCGCGGCGCTCGGCAAGCGGCTCGACGAACTGTGGACCGCGCAGCCGATTCCGTTCCGGCGGCAGAATGCAGGCGATTACGAGATTCCGGCGTTGACGCTGAAGGAGGAGATCGCGCCGGGGAAGGCGGGGTTTGGCGCGCATCTCGCGCACGAGTGCTGATCGTGCGCGATCATGGCCGATCGATGCGTCGTTCGACGCGCAGGCGGCCCGGCGGCTCGAAGTAGGTGCCGAAGCGCACGAGCCCGGCGTTCTTCAGGTGGCACGTCATCTCGAAGCTGACCAGGATGCCGGGATCGCGGTTGTCGACGATCCCGACGTCGATCGAGCGAATGCGCGGCTCGTACTTCAGCAGCGTCGCTTCCATCTGCTGCTTGAGCAAGTGCGCGGATGCGGGCAGTGCTTTATAGATGTTCGTGAGATCGGGCAGCCCGTAGTCGGGCAGGTGCTTGAGCGCACCGGCCCGCGTATTGAGAATGCGGCGTACGTTCTGCTGAACGCTCAGGCATTCGAGCGTCCGGTCGTCGTAAGCGCCGATCGGTTCGCCGCCGATCTGGCCGAGCAGCATGTCGTAGAGCGAGGGGCCGGCGGTCATCGGTCGTGCCATCGCGTAGTGCCGGGATCGCAGGCTGTCGGCGCGTCGACGAAGTCGATCGTCAACGATCCTTCGGCCGTGGCCGACAACAGGATTTGCCCTGGCGTCATGCCGGATGCCATCCGTCCAAGCAGTTCGCGGGACACGACCGGCAGCACGCGCTGGTTCAGGAACGCGTCGACGCTGCGTGCGCCGGATTCGCGCGACCCGCAGTGCTGCGCGATCGATTCGATCAGATCGTCCGCGCACGTCAGGGCCACCGCGTGTTGCCGATGGAGGCGTTCGGCGATCTTGTCCAGCTTGATCCGCACGATCGACGCAAGCGCTGCCGCGCCGAGCGGCCGATAGACGAGTGTCTGAAAGCGTGCGAGCAGTGCGGGCTGGAAGTGCGAGACCAACTGGGGATGAACGATTTCGCGCAGCGCTGCGTGCGTGATCGCTGGATCCTCGGCCGTTGCATCGTCGATTTGCGCGCTGCCGAGATTGGACGTCATCACGATCACGCAATGGCGGAAATCGATTTCGCGTCCCTCGCCGTCGCGCATCGTGCCTCGGTCGAACACCTGATAGAAAATGTCGAGCACGTCGCGATGCGCCTTCTCGACTTCGTCCAGCAGCACGACGCTGTACGGACGCTGACGCACGGCTTCGGTCAGGACGCCGCCGCGTCCGTAACCGACGTAGCCGGGCGGCGAGCCCTTGAGCTGCGACACCGTATGCGCTTCCTGGTACTCGGACAGGTTGATCGTCGTCAGCGCGGCTTCGCCGCCGAACAGCAGGTCGGCGAGTGCCAGCGCGGTTTCGGTCTTGCCGACGCCGGACGGCCCGGTGAGCAGGAACACGCCGAGCGGTGCGTGCTCGTTCTTCAGGCCGGTCTTGGCGGTACGCAGGCTCTCCGCCAGCGCACCGATCGCATCGTCCTGCGCAACCACGCGCGCAGCGAGCGTCGCTTCGAGCGTGAGCAGGCTCCGGAGTTCGTCGTCGACGAGATTGCCGACCGGCACACCGGTCCATTCCGCGACAACGCGCGCGATGGATTGCGCATCGACGTCGGCGGCGATCATCGGCGATTTGCCCTGAACGGTCGATAGCGCATCGATGGCATTGGAAATGGCCGCCGGATCGGGCGCGGGGCCGGCTGCGCCGCGAAGGGTGCGCAAGACGTCGACGAGTTCGCGTTCTCGCGTGTACTGGCCGAGCAGCATGTCGGCGGTGTCGCGCACCGCGTCGTGTTCCGTGTCGATCGTGGCGCGCCGTTCGGCGACATCGCCGATCCCGGCTCGGGAATCCGCATCGAGCGCGGCGCGTTCCAGTTCGAGTGCCGTCAGCGTCGCGCGTGCCTGCTGCAGTTCCACCGGCGGCACGTCGAGCGCCATGCGCACTCGCGCGGCCGCCGTGTCGATCAGATCGACGGCCTTGTCCGGCAGTTGGCGGGCCGGGATGTAGCGGCGCGACAGCCGCACGGCCGCGACGATCGCATCGTCGCGAATGTGGACGTCGTGATGCTTCGCATAGCGGCTTGCGAGCCCGCGCAGCATCAGGCAGGCCGTGTCGTCGTCGGGCTCGTCGACCTTGATGACCTGGAAGCGCCGTTCGAGCGCTGCATCGCGTTCGAAATATTCCTTGTACTCGGCCCATGTGGTCGCCGCGATCGTGCGCAACTCGCCGCGCGCGAGCGCCGGCTTGAGCAGGTTTGCCGCGTCGGCGCCGCCCGCCGCGTTGCCCGCTCCGATCAGCGTATGCGCTTCGTCGATGAACAGCAGGATGGGTGTCGCCGATGTCCGCACCTCGTCGATCAGGTTCTTCAGTCGTTGCTCGAATTCGCCCTTCACGCCTGCTCCGGCCTGCAGCAAGCCGAGGTCGAGCGTCAGGATGCGCGTGTCGCGGATCGTTTCCGGAACGCTGCCTTCGATCACGCGCAACGCGAGCCCTTCGACCAGCGCGGTCTTGCCGACGCCCGGCTCGCCGACCAGGATCGGGTTGTTCTTGCGACGGCGCGCCAGCACGTCGATCATCTGCCGGATCTCCCGGTCGCGGCCGAAGACGGGGTCGATCTCGCCACGGCGGGCCTTCTCGGTCAGGTCGAGCGCAAAGCGTGCGAGGGCGTTGTCGTCGGTGGCGCGAGACGGTGCGTGCCGGGCGTGACGATCGGTGGAGGCTTCCGTCTCTGCATTGCCGGACTGATCGGCGGTTGGCGACGTTTTCGGCTGCAACGTCATTTCATCGGACGCGTTCTCGGATGAACGCCGCCCGATCCGGGGCAGCACACGCCGGATCTGCGCGCTTGAAACCGACAACAGCGGCCACGCACGTTGCGTGCGCAAGACGTGTGGCGCGTCGACGATCGCCTGCAGCAGATGGCCCGAACGAATGGCGCCGCCGGAATCGTCCGACACCGCATGCGTCCACGCATCCTCGATCACCGTGGCGAGCTGTCGTGACAGCGCCGGCATGCCGCGCAACGTGCGCGGCATGCGGTCGATCACGTCGATCAACGCATCCCACACCGCATCGATATCGAGATCGTAGTGGCGCAGGATCGCCGGAATGTCGCCGTCATCTGCTTCGATCAGTTTCAGCACCCAGTGCTCGACCGCGATTTCGTCCGCGAGCCGGGTCTGGCACAGGCTCGCGGCGGCTTCGAGCGCGCGCGTGCAATGAGGATTGAGACGGCGAATGAGATGGGAGGCGTCCCGGAGAGGCGGCGTCATGTCGATAGCGGATCAGGAAGGGAGGAGGGCGTGCTCGTCGATGCCCATGCGAACCTGCGGAACCGGTTGCGGGCGAGCGGGCGGGCAGCCGATGCGTCGGAATCCGGCGCGAGCACGCACCGGATTCCGCCAGTCGGTCAGCGCATCAGGAACGTTCGTTCCACGTGTCCTTGTGGATAATGTTGCCGTCCTTGTACGACCACGTGATCGTCTCGTAGCGCAGTTCGACGTCTTCGAGATGGTTGTGTTTCTCGTAGTCGGGATTCTTGATGTCGAGCATCTTCGGCTTCACGGCGACGATCTTCACGTTGTCGAGCTTCGTGTTGAAGTACTCCTTTTCCTTGCCCGCGTCGTCGATCTTGTACCACTTGATCTCGACCGACTTCAGGGTCTGGCCGCTCGTCACGGCCTTGTACAGGTACGGCGTCGACGCGTCCGTCTCCTTCGTCAGCGTGATCGGCTTGTGCACGCGCGTGCCGGTGAGCTTGCCCGTATTGCCGTCGGTCGGGATGTGCACGCCGTGATCGAACGCGACCAGTTCGACGCTGCCTTCGCGATCCTGGACGGTCACCGAACCCTTGATGTCCGCACCGCCGTCGTCCTTGAGCCACATGTAGGCCGGAATTGCCATCTGTTCACTCCTTCTTCTTCGTACTACGAATCGCCGGAACCGGATTCCGGCACTGACAAACCCGGGACGGATGTCCCGGGAACCCAAACGCGTATTACCTCGTGGTGCCGATCGACACGGCCGGCGCCGGCATGTCGGGCACCAGCGTGATTTCGACTCGACGATTCTTCGCCCGTCCTTCGGGCGTGGCGTTGTCCGCCACCGGCCGCGTATCGCCGTAGCCCTGAATCGCGAATTGCGTCGTCGGCAAGCCCGATGCATCGACGAGCCAGTCGCGCACGGCGGTCGCGCGGTCGATCGACAGTTTCAGGTTGCGGTCGGGGCGGCCCTGGTCGTCCGCATAGCCCGCGACAAGTACGCGCTTGCCGGGATGCGCGTTGATCAGTTCGAGCGCATCGACCATCGCGCGCGTGGTGCCCGGCTTCAGTTGTGCTTTGCCGCTGTCGAACAGCGACATGCTGTCCAGCGTGATGACGGCGGGCGGCGGCGCGGGCGGTTCGTAGGAGGCGATCGCGTCGTTGAGCATCGGCAGCAGTCGAGCGCCGCGATACGTGCCGAACGACAGGCGGAGCGGAACGCCGATGCGGGCATGCCGGTCGAGTTCGTCGCGGTCCGACGAAAGGGATTTGAGCGCGTCGCGCTTCGCGGTGTCTTGCGCAGCGGGGAGGCGGTTGTAGCGCTCGACGTGTTCGCCGATTCGGGTCATCAGCGTTTCGTTGTTCTTCGCGGCGCCGCAGATGGCGGCGGTAGCGGCGCAAGCAACGATCGCGACGACATGCGCGGCTGCGGTGACGCGCGGCGCCCGCCGCAACCGGCGCGGCATCGCGTCGATCAGCGGCTGCGGCAGCGGCCATGGGGAAGGCGATGCAGGTAGCGCGGCCGGTGCGATGCCGATGCGCGATCGGACGTCACGTTCCCATGGCTTGCCGGGGCCCGTCGCGGGGCCATGGTCGATCCAGCCGGCGCCGAACAACGGCCAGGGCGACGCAGGCTGGCGTCGGTCCGTCAGCGTGTCGAACACGGCGCGGCGAGTCCATCCGATCATCGATCCGATCCCGGCGGCGCGTGCCGCGACTGCGTGGCTTCCGTCGGCATGGAGGGCATCGGATTCGGCTGCGTCGATCGCGGAGTCGAAACGGTGCATGTCCGCGATCGGTGAGCCTGCGGATACGCCATACCATTGGGCCACCGGCCCCGCTGAAGCGGCTGTATCGGAGAGTCGCTGATAGATCGCGACGTAGCCCGGCAACGACGCGCCAAGCATGCGCGACGTGTCTGCAACCGCCTGCCGGATGACGCGGAGCGTTTGCGACAGCAGATCGTCGTTCGCATGCAGTCCCGGCGCGACCGACAACACGACGCAATCGGGGGCGTGACCGTCCCGCCACTGGCGGACTGCGACGGCAAGGCGGGGAAGATCCTGCGGGCGATCGGCTCGCAACCAGATTGCGCCGTCGCCGACATGGACGAAGCGCGACCGCGTTGCGTCGCGATCGAACAACGCGGGCAGGCCGTCCCCGGTGACGAGGGCGAGCGGCATCCTGGTGCGCAGCGCGACGGGCAGGTCGGCGGTCGCCGCGCCGAGTTGCGCGATCACGTGCACGTTTTGTTCGCGGGCATGCGTCAATCTGCGCGAATGCAACCAGACGATCGGCGCCGAAAACGCGACGACGATCACAATCAATCCCCACTTGACGCCGCGGTCGACGGGCAAAACCCATCCGATGACGGCAAGCGCCAGTGCGGCCGATATCATCACGACCGTGCGCAGCGGGTAGCCGAGGCCCGACAGGGCCGCGCGCGCGGCATCGGAGTCGGCACGTGTTGCCGCCGGCGGGAG
Source organism: Burkholderia sp. DN3021 (assembly GCF_049805555.1). Classification (NCBI taxonomy): domain Bacteria; kingdom Pseudomonadati; phylum Pseudomonadota; class Betaproteobacteria; order Burkholderiales; family Burkholderiaceae; genus Burkholderia; species Burkholderia sp. DN3021. The sequence continues at coordinate 192,420 of NZ_JBNCAB010000002.1, forward strand.
AGCGGTATCGGAAGTCACGGCCGTTTCGCTTTCTGGACGAGTTGCGCCAGTTCCGCGTCGAGGATGCGATCCCACGCGAACCACACGAACATCGCGATCACGCATGCCGTTCCCGCAATCGCCCACGGAGACAGGCGTTTGAGCCGGTCGATCAGCCGCGTGTGCGAGCGGTCGGTGACGAACCCCGGCCGTGAGGTCGGTCGCAACTGATCGATCCGAGCGACCAGCGCAGCGATCAATGCCTGCCGCTTCGCTTCGCCTTCGTTGGCATTCGGCTGTGGGCCCGAACGGGCAGCGTAACGGCCGCGGAACCCCAGGCCGAGCACGGCTGCATAGCACTCGAGCAGCTCGACGTTCGGTGCAGGTTCGCGCATCCAGTGCTCGAGGCGCTCGTAGATGCGCGTTCCCGCATCGTGAGTGCCGAATCGGTCGACCTGCAGCGGTCGGGACTCCCAGTTCCCCTTGTCCGATGCGGGAAGGTACCGCAATGCCGCTTCATCGATCAGCCCGCACTGGGCGAGGACGGCGTCGTCCCGGATGTCGGCGGCGATCCCTTGCGCATCGAGTGCCGTCGCGAACTGTGCGATGAGTCTGACGCACTGCTGACGCAGATTCTCCTGGCTGTCCACCTGCCCACCGTTCGACAGGTGAGTGACGAGCAGCGCGGTATCGCGCAGTTGCGCCCGCATCGAAGGTCGGGGCGAGCGGCCGGACGATGGCTCCTGCGCCAGCAACGCGGATTCGTGACGAGTGGAGACGATGGCATTCATCAGCGCAGCACCGCATAGAGTTCGATCGACGCGTCCGGAATCGACGCGGGCAGGTAGATCTGGCAAGCGCGTGCGGCGAGCATCCGCGCATGCGCGGCGTCATGCGCATCGAGCGCGAAGTAGTGGTTGTCCAGCCGGACCGGAATGGCGCCGGGCACGCGCTGCACGGCCTTGAGCGGAATGCCGGCCACCGCGGAATTGACGATGTGCTCGACGTCGTCCGGCGCACCGATCTTGCACAGGCGCGAAAACTGTTCGACGAGCTCGAATGCCGGCAGCGCGGCGTTGACGGACAGGTACCAGTCCGCCGCGCCTTCGACGATGCGCTCGTCACGGAACTGGCCGACCCAGGTTGTCGGCGCGGTGTGCGAAAGCCCGATCGACACGACGCGCGACGGGATGATCGCATCGAGCAGATCGCGGATCAGCGATTCGAGCGTCGTAAAGACGCCGTGGGCGTCCGCGTGATCGTAGGGGGGAATGTCGGTCAGCGACATGTGTGTAGAGAACGTGAGCAGCGATCCCGCCAACTGGGCGAGCACCTGATACAGACGATCGGTGGGCTGTGCCGGATGCGACGCGAGAAAGCGCAGCTGCGGCCATGCCTGATGAATGCAATGCAGGAGCCAGAACAGTTGGACATCGGCGATGCCGTACTCGGCCACCTGCTCGATGCGCTCGCTGCGGCGCGCACCGAGGAGCGCGCTTTTGGCGGCGAGGATATCCGCAAGCCGCCGGATGCGCTCGATATGCAGTGCATGACCAGACAGCGACAGGCAGGGCGGCACATATCGGCGGTCGACCTGGAACTGGCCGCCCGTCGTGCGCGTCAGGCGTGCGATTGCGCATGCCGTGTCGTCCGCATGCGATTCGAAGCCGAACAGCAACCGCACGGCGTGGCGTTCGGCGGCGATCTCGGTTTCGCTCGAACCGTTCAGGTCCGTCACCTTGACGAACTCGCGATACGCGCGACGCGGGCGGGCCAGCGCCGTTTCGTCGAAACGACAGTTGCTTCCATTCGCATCGGGTAGCGCGAGCGCGGCGAGCACGTCGACGGTTTGGGCATCGGCCGGAATTTCGCCGGCGAGGTCGCGTGCCGGCGGCAATGCATCGGCGACGGTTGTGTCGACAGGCGTGCCGTCGGGGAAGCGCAATTGCAGCCGGGTAAGCTTCAGGCGACCGGAAGACAATGCCTCCTCGTCGACCTCGACGCTCAGCGTTCCCCATGGCGATACGGACAATGCCGACGCCAGTTGTTGCAGCGCGAACTCGTTCCAGCGCTCCTGCTGCTGGAAATGCTGCTGCGTAAGAATCAGCCCTTCATGCCAGAGCGGTTTGTCGATCCGCATGGTTTGGTCTATATCGATTAGGAATTATGAGGCGCCGATTCTAACCATCGTTTTCAGATTTCGTATACCCCGGGATTGGGTAAATCGTTGACGAATGTGTCATTTATATCGAGATATGTAGGGGTTTAATTTTGAGATTTTGTGGGTGAGTTGGCTTTGTGGCGGGTGGATTTGCGATGCGCTGTTTTATTGGGATTTGTGTGCCCTTTGGGATTGGTTTTTGTGCATAAAAATCATCTATTTGGGTGGCGTGTTGCGTTATTTGAGATTGGTTTTTGATGTGGGTGGGCCTCGGTTTGTTGAAGTGCGGTCGGGTTTTGTGTATTCGTACTAGTATTATTCGAGAGGTTGTGTTTTCGATTGATATTAGATTTTAAATTTTGGTGGTTTACTTCATGTGAAAGGGCGTGATATTTTTTGCCGCCTGAATCGGATGTCGTGCCGCGAATATCCGAATCGGTCGTCCGTCAGTACGAGCTGCAGGGTTGAGCAAGGGTGACGTGAACGACAGGGCACCAGCGGTTGCGGGTGCACATCGCGGAGTTTTCAAGCTTCCCGAGATAAGGAGAACGAATTGGATAGCTTTCAGCGAGAGATCCCGAAGAGCCGGGTGTCGATCACTCTTGATCTGCATACGGGCGGGGCGCAAAAGAAGGTCGAACTGCCGCTGAAGCTGCTGGTGGCGGGCGACTTCAGCGCCGGCCGCGAGCAAGCGCCGCTGGCCGAGCGGAAGAAAGTGAACATCGACAAGAACAACTTCGATGCCGTGCTGGCCGACTACGCACCGGATCTCAAGATCGCTGCGATCAATACGCTGGCCGGCGACGGTTCGGAGTTACCCGTCAACCTGTCGTTCCGGTCGATCAAGGATTTCGAGCCCGAGCAGGTGGCGCGCCAGATTCCCGAGCTTCAGGCGCTCCTCGCGATGCGCAATCTGCTGCGCGACCTGAAATCGAACCTGCTCGACAACGGGACGTTCCGTCGCGAGTTCGAGAAGGTGCTGAAGGACGACCGCCTGTCCGCGAAGCTCCGTGGCGAACTCGCGCAGATCGCGACCGCCGCGACGCAGCCGGAAGGGCATGCGTGAGCGACGCCGGGCAAAGCGCGCGTTCAGCGCATTCCGCAACATCGTAGCGATTCGATCGCAGACAGGACCCGACATGAAACCCACCGAAACGCAGCAGGCCGGCGCGACCGAAACCGTCGTGCTGGACGCCCCGCACGGGGATATCGACAGCGTCTATGCATCGCTGTGCAGCAAGATCAACCTGAAGCCCGTCAACGAAGCGCGCCCGCTCGAGGCGTTCCGCGACAACGACATGCTGTCCGAGGCATCGGCCGACGAGCGGATCGCACGCGGGATGAGTGCGTTCCTTGAACTCGTCGCGAAGGCGAGCCAGCCCGTCGACCGGCTGGACAAGTCGCTGCTCGACTTCCATATCGGCCAGATCGACCGGCAGATCGGCCGCCAGCTCGACGCGGTGATGCATACGCCGGAGTTCCAGGCGCTCGAAGCGCGCTGGCGTGGCCTGAAGATGCTCGTGAGCCGTACCGATTTCCGCAAGAACGCGCGAATCGAGGTGCTGGACGTGTCGAAGGAGGCGCTGCAGCGCGACTTCGAGGACACGCCTGAACTGATCCAGAGTGGCCTGTATCGCCTGACGTACATCGAGGAATACGACACGCCGGGCGGCCAGCCGATCAGCGCGATGATCAGCGACTTCGAGTTTGCGAATTCGCCGATGGATGTTGCGCTGCTGCGGAACATCTCGAAGGTGGCCGCTGCCGCGCACATGCCGTTCATCGGTTCGGTCGGACCGGCATTCTTCGGCAAGCAGTCGATGGAGGAAGTGGCGGCGATCCAGGACATCGGCAACTACTTCGATCGCGCCGAATACATCAAGTGGAAGAGCTTCCGCGATACCGACGATGCCCGCTACGTCGGCCTGACGATGCCGCGCGTGCTCGGCCGTCTGCCGTACGGCAAGGATACGGCGCCGGTGCGGGCGTTCAACTACGAGGAAGCCGTCAAGGGCCCCGATCACAACAAGTATCTGTGGATGAACGCGTCGTTCGCGTTTGCGGCGAACATGGTGCGCAGCTTCGTCAGCAATGGCTGGTGCGTGCAGATTCGCGGGCCGCAGGCGGGTGGCAAGGTCGAGGATCTGCCGGTTCACCTGTACGACCTCGGCACTGGCTACCAGCCGAAGATTCCGACCGAGGTGCTGATCCCGGAAACGCGCGAATTCGAGTTCGCGAATCTCGGCTTCATCCCGTTGTCGTTTTACAAGAATCACGACTTTGCATGTTTCTTCTCCGCGAGCTCGGCGCAGAAGCCTGCGCTGTACGAGACCAAGGAAGCCACGGCGAACAGCCGCATCAACGCGCGGTTGCCGTACATCTTCCTGCTGTCTCGCATCGCACACTACTTGAAGCTGATCCAGCGCGAAAACATCGGCACGACCAAGGATCGCCGTCTGCTCGAACTCGAACTGAACGGCTGGATCAAGGGGCTCGTGACCGAGATGAAGGATCCCGGCGACGAGTTGCAGGCATCGCATCCGCTGCGTGATGCGAAGGTGACGGTCGAGGATATCGACGACAACCCGGGTTTCTTTCGGATCAAGCTGTTCATCGTGCCGCACTTCCAGGTCGAAGGGATGGATATCGGGCTGTCGCTCGTGTCGCAGATGCCGAAGGCCAAGAACTGATCTGACGTTTGTGTGCGAGCCGCCGGGGTATCGATGGTTGCCCCGGCGGCGCAGAGCGTGATGCGCAACCGGGAGAATCCATGTCGATGATTTTGCCTACGCAGGCTTATGAATTGAAGCTGGCGCCGCATCCGGCGCCGTTTTCGATCCTGAAGTTCACCGGGCTGGACCGCGTGAGCCAGCTTTATCGATACGAGATCGAATTCACGAGCCCGGCGGCGGGGATTCCGATGGACCAGGTGCTGGGCCGGCCCGCGAAGTTCAGTGCCGATCCGATCGATCCGAACATGGATTACCTGCGGAAGATGTTCGGGGAGAACGCGGCGCAGTTCAGTGCGAAGCCTGCGGCGTATACGGTTCACGGCGTGATCACGCAGTTCGACGAGTTGGAGACGTCGGCGGATGAAACGCGCTACCGGGTCGTGCTTGAGCCGACGCTGGCCGATCTCGATCGTGGTGTGACCAGCCGGTTGTTTCAGAAGCAGTCGGTCGAGGAGATCGTGACCGGTACGCTTCGGCATTACGGGTATCGCGCAGGTGTCGATTTCCAGTTTCAGTTGCGCGGGCAGTACAAGCGTCGCGAGTACGTGACGCAGTATCACGAGACGACGTTCGCCTTCATCCGACGCATTTGCGCGGAAGAGGGAATCTGGTTTCGCTGGGAGCAGAAGAAGGATCGCGCCGTGGTCGTGTTCGGCGACGATCTGGATGCGTATGCACGCAAGCAGCGCACGGTGCCGTATCGGCGTGACTCGGGGCTGGAGAGCGCCGGCGCCGACGCGATCAAGACACTCGGGCGCGAGACGAAGCGTGTGCCGGAAGCGGTGCGGCTGCATGACTACAACCATCGGCAGGCCGAGGTGTCGTTGCTGGTCGAGGAAAACACGGCGCGCGACGACAAGACGACGAACGCCATCGATTATCGCTGGGGCGAGCATTACGAGACGCCCGAAGAAGGTAAGCGGGTGGCCCGGTTGCGGCACGAAGCCTATCTGGCCGAGCAGATCACGTTCAAGGGGACGGGTAATCCGTTCTGGCTCGAAGCCGGTGAGGTGATGCGGGTCGAGCCGAATCAGGTCGATGCGAAGCACGGGATTTTCGTGACGTCGGTCGAGTCGCGCGGCGGGCGGAACGAGGCGTACTGGGTGGCGTTCGAGGGGATTCCGTCGGATCGCGTGTGGCGCACGTCGGTGGCTTCGGTTTCGCGGCCGGTGGTTGACGGGATTCTGCCGGCTCGGATTACGTCACCGGGGAATTACAAGTACGCGTATCTGACCGAGCAGGGCTGGTACGTGATCAAGCTGCCGTTCGATCTCGACGAATGGAGCCCGGGTGGGACGAGCCGGCCGGTGCGGTTTGCGAAGCCTTATAGCGGTGACAACTATGGACATCACTTTCCGCTGATCGATGGGGCGGAGGTGGCGATTGTCCATACGGACGGCGATCCGAACCGGCCGGTGATCATCGGGGCGATGCACGACAGCGTGCATCCGGATCTGGTCAACAACCTGAACCATACGCGGAATCTTATTCGTACGGCTGCGCGGAATGAGCTGCGGATGGAGGATAAGGAGGGTAACGAGCACGTCCATCTGATCACGCCGTTTCGTGCGAGCCAGTTGAATCTCGGCTTCATGGTGGACACCGATCGCAAGGCGCGCGGAAAAGGTGCCGAACTCGCCACCGCCGGTCACGCGTCGATTCGGGCAGCAGACGGCGTGCTCATATCGGCCGAGGCACAACCAGGCGCGGCCGGCGAGCAGCTTGCTATGCAGAATGCGGACGCGACGTTCGCGCAGGCCGAAGAAATTCTGCGTTCGCTCAATGACGCCGCGAACGCGGCCAAGGCACTACAGGCTGAGGCTAACCAGCAACGCGTGCTGATCGAGCAGACGCTTAGCCGCCTCCAGAAGCCAGTCATTGTTGCGAGTGCGCCAGAAGGTGTTGGCATCGCCAGTGGGCAGCATGTTCAGATCGCTGCACGCAAACAGATGTTTGTCACGGCTGGCGAAGGGCTCGACATCGGCGTGATGAAACGCATCACGGTGGCGGCCGGCGAAGCGATTTCGTTCCTCGCGGCAAAGTTCGGAATCCGGCTCTTCGCAGCAAAGGGCAAGGTACAGATTCAGGCACAAGGCGACGGCATGGAGCTGATGGCAATGCAGGACATGCTGATGAGCTCGTCGGACGGCGAAGTCACGATAACGGGTCGAAAGGGCGTCACGATCGGTGACGGCGCGGGCGCTTATATCAAGCTGTCAGGCGGAAGGATCATTCTCGGGAGTCCTGCGGGCGAGATCGAACTGAAAGGCAACCTGACCGTCAACGACGCCGCCGGCGGTAGTTTCAAATTCCCGACCTGGTCCGCGGTGCCGCTCAACGACGTGAAGAACGCATTGAATTTCGGATTTTCGGAGTAAGCCCGACCATGGCGACCAAAGCCGCACCGAAGAAATCACCGACGCCGCCGCAGCCTGCCAAAGCCGGTTTGAAGCAATTGTCGTTCGCGTTTCCGTTTTTGCGCAAAGGGCAAGGTCAGTCCGAGGCGTCCACTCGATTCACCAACGAGCACGATATTTATCGATTGCTGGCCGAGCGTGAGTCGTCCGGTACCTATCTCGCGAGCAGTAACGGCATGTGGCATGGCGGCATTCATATCACGGAGGCGGGTGCCGGACAGGCCCTGGATCTCGAGGCGGGATTACGCTGCATCGCCGATGGTGTGTTAATTGCGTTTCGCGCCAACAAGACCTATCCAGTCAGCGAGGTTGCAACGGCAGATGGCGGATCGCCGTACGAGGCACCGTATAGCACTGCCTTTGCGCTGGTGCGACACACGATGGAGTTCCCACGGGACACGAAGCTGACGTTTTACAGCTTATACATGCATCTGATGTCCTGGGACGACTACGCAAACTTCCCGAAGCGTGAAAAGCCGTCGTATTGGCCGCGGCAATGGCTGGTGACGCAGTATGCGCAGGACAAGCAAGCGTCAGGCCGAAGCGGGCAGGCTCCCGACCCGACGCAGCAGGGACTGCGTATTCGCAAGACCCCGGGCGGTAGCCCCATCGCGATTCTTCCGCAAGGCGCCAACGTCGGCATCGGGAAGATTGAGACGAAGAACGGAAAGCCGTGGGGACAGTTGACGGATCTTTGTGGGACATCACTGTATCCACAGAAAGCAGGTGAATACGTCGAGCCGTCGAGTGCGATCGGTAAGTGGGTCTTTCTCGGCCAGGAAAACGGTGGTCCGGTCGCCGAAGAGACGGTTGAGGACTCTATATTTGATCGGGTTGTCGTGACGACGGGCCAGGGTGCGCCAGGTGACGCGTCCGGCATTCCAGTCAAGGCCGGAGACCTGATTGGGCACTTGGGGCGCTACGACTCGCTGAACCAATGCAGTTCGGGGACCCGAATGGCACACATCGAAGTCTTCTGCGATGACAGCATTCAGTCGTTCCTCGAACAAGGATGTGCATGGGTCAATCAACACGGCCCGAACAAGGAGGACTGGGCGGCACTGGGCCTGCCATCGGAGCCGACGATCCTGCGGATTGCACCGGGTACGCTGCTGTATCAACGTACTCAAGACAAGAAAAAATTTGTTCCTGGTGTTGACCCACAGTTGAGAAAGACGGACGCCGTTCAGGTGTATTCGCTTGCTGAACTGGCACGTGACCCGAATCGACGAGTCGCCGAGCCGCGTCCGAATCCAGATCCGGGTTTTCCGGTGAACTGGTGGCATGTTGACGGTGTGAATGCACAAGGTCAGCCGATTGACGGTTGGGTGTGCGACTTCAATCACGCGGGCGGTCGGGTGACGCGGGAATTCGCACAAAAGTGGATCGACTTCGAGTGCCTGGCGGACGCCCATGATCCGGCGCATACGATCTTTGCGACAACGCAGGCGTGGGTTGATTATGCAAGCGGCGCCAATGTTGACGACCTTGCTTCGCGGTCGAAGCTCAGTCGGTTGATGCTTAAGGTATATGACGCTCTGTTTACGGTAGGAGATGGTAAGCGAGCAGCTGATGAACTATGCATGCTGTCGCGGACCGAGCGTGGTGGATATCCGTGGTTGATGCAGGCGGCGTCTCGGCTGATCGTGAAACACGAAAGTGAGTGGGCGAATCCATCTAAATGGAAGCAGTTGATCGCGGAATTAGAAAAGCAGGCAGGGCTGAAGCCTCGGTATGTAGAAGAACAGAAACGCATCGACCAACTTGCGTGGTGGGAGGATGTAAGGGCAGGGGCGGCGGACTTCCCAGGAGCAGACGTTTTTCACGTTAACCCGATCGGAATGGTAGGCAATTTTATTGGGGGTAAATTTCAGTTCACCTTGCAAATGATGAAGCGAATATTTCCGGCTGCCGACATTGAAATTCTCCAGGCCGTGATTGATGAGTTCAATGCGCATATCGATACTTATAAGTTGAATACACCTCTTCGGCGGGAACATTTTTTTGCGCAAGTAATGCAGGAGACTGGACCGTCTTTAAATCTTGAGGAAGGTTTTGTTTGGGGTGCCGAGGCATTGATAATAAAATTCTCATATTTTAAGAAAAATCCAAAAATCGCCAGGGCGCACGGTTATGAAACAAAAAAGGGAATTAAGGCGGATGGAACTCGTATGACCCGGGAGGATTTTTGAGGTTATCGCGAATGGTGCGTATGGCGGTCGAGCCGAACTGGGAAACGGGGATTATGAAAGCGGCGACGGATGGAGATACCGAGGGCGAGGTATGAAACAGCTCACAGGTCGCGAAAATTATAAGGATTTCACTGGTTGGAACAAAATAAATTGCGCTGAGTGGCCTGAGGATGTTGTGGATTTCGAAGAAGACCCTGATCTCTTGACGCAGCCTAGATACGCCGCTAGATCCGCTGCGTATTTTTGGGTAAGCCGTCATCTTCCAGATATAGCCGATAGAGGTGCGACGGCAAATCAAGTGAATGCAATTACTGCTATTGTAAATAAAAGAACTGATAGCTACGCTAAGCGGGTTGATAACTTTGAAAAATTTCACAATCTTGGAGATTTTAATTGAGTCGTCATATGTGTTGTGTTTTGTTTTTCTCAATTGGCATAATCTCCGCGATTGGGGTCAAGGGGGAGGCGCATGCGGTTGAGATCACGCTATGCCAGCCACATGAGGAAATTTACTTTAGTTGCTCGCTCGGGGAAAAGATAGTTTCATTGTGTGCGTCAGGTAATATTTCGCCAAACAATGGATACGTGCAGTATAGGTATGGTGTGCTGGATCATATCGAAATTCAGTTTCCAAATAAGCCTTACCCTCCGAATAGGCGTTTCGCGATCAGTGATATTTCGGTTGGAAATTTGAATTATGTGCATATAAAATTCAAGCTTGGAAGGTATGATTATGTTATATATCAAGGTTCTCCGAGTGGTGTTTATATAAAAAAACGCGGAAATCTCGTTTCAAATGAAGTCTGCGGGCAAGGTGAATACCAGCAATTAAACCAGCGGACATTTCGTGGGTTAAGGACGGGGCCACCTGTTGATGGTGTAGATAATTGATGTGCACTTCGATACTCCCTGCGTTGCCTTGTCACTGCTTCTGGTGTGAGTTAGTGCAATATAGTGTGAGTTTATTCGGGGTAAATTTGTCCGAAGTACGGATCCGTGATGTAGAGAAATCGATGGTGTTGCCTGGTTTGGCTTGCGCCCCGAGACAATACATCACCAAGTAGTACCGGAATCTTAATTCGACATATTCGTGAGTCAATCGTGCGTCGGCGGTGCGCGAGCTGAAGTGCGATTCGGTTCGAAATGTTTTTTGGGGGGGGCTAAATCATTTTAAATGAATAATTTTATGTTGGGTTTGAGGTGTGAGCGTGAAATTAATGTTTTGGGTTTCAGTTAATTTTATGGCGTTAGTGCCAGTTTTTTCGTTTGCAAGCGATCAATCATTTTCTAGGGTTTGGTCAATCAGGGAGGATGTCGCGAGGCAAGGCAAGCCATACTCTACATTTGCCATCGAAATTGACAAAGATGCGGCGGGAAATATTTCCGGATCATATTGTTTCATTGCGCGCTACGGAAATAGGATTGATTGCGGCCCGGACGGGGAGAAAAATTTAAGTGGTCGTGTTGAAGATGGTAAAAATAAGGCGCGTTTGAATTTTTATTCGTTTTTTGGTGCCGCCGATGGAGTGGCGGAAATTACAGTGAGTGGCGATCGATTGCTATGGAATGTTGTTGAGCAACCGCAAGGTGGAGATTACTACGGTCCCCTTCGAGTTGAGTTGCACCGAGATGATTTGTTGAGATATCACTCCGTGGAGAGAAAGGTCGTGGCAAAAATAGCATTTTTGTATGATTCTCCATCAAAATCGCAAGTAAGTCGCGCCTATGTGATCAAGGGCGATTCGGTAAGGGTGGTCGAGGTATCTGCCGATTTAAAATTTTGGAAAATTGAATTTTTAACAAAAAATGGGAATCGTCTTAATAAATGGATTGACTGCTCGGAAATTGATTTTTGCGCTAAGTAATTGTCCGTAGCCACAAAGGAAAACGCGAAATGAAAAATCTCGCATACGAAGGCGACACAACGAGCCACGGCGGCAAGACCCCGACCGGCTCGGATCGCATCAAGGTAAAGGAACGCCGAGCCGCCCGTGTGGGTGACAAAGTCTCGTGCCCGATTCACGGCGACAACGAAATCGTCGAAGGCAGCGGCAGGATGAAGGATGGCACCACGCCGCTATCGCGCGATGGCGATCACACGCGGTGTGGGGCGGTGCTCAGTGCCTCGTCCACCGGAGCGCAGGTCAGGTAAGCGATGCCCGTCGATTTCAATCGCGTGCCGCCGCGAGTGGATGTACCGCCTCCGCCTCGGGTCTCAATGATCGTCTGGATACCCTTGCTGGTGCTCGTCATGGCGGCCGGGGCTGGGCTGGCGATCACGTTTTGGCCGACGGACCGCCCGACGAATGCGGCGTGGTTCTGGCTCTGTGTCGTTGGTTATCCCTTCCTGGTCTGGGCTTTCCTGCTATTCGCGTGGCTCGCGTATGGCTACACCCGTCGCAATCAGGCGATCGCGACCAACCGCGTGAGTGATGAGGCCGAGCAGGCATGTCACGCAATGGCAAGCAGACCGCTTGCGATACTGGGCCATGCATGGTGCTTCGCCGCGAACGATTGGGAAAACTCGCTTGAACGGATACTGACGGGAACTGAGCTGGCGAAGCTTCGGCCGAGCGGCGCGGTCGCGGATAGCGAAGTCAATGCACGTTGGCTCGACATCCCGGAGATGCATTTTCATCCGGGTAACGAACTCACTGAACATGCTCGGCATCATGCCGTGTGTACATGGCTGCTCGAACGCTTGATAGACCGCTTCCTGCCACAGCTCAATACGCTCCCGCCGCGAACGAAGCTTCAGATCGAGCTTCATCATCGATCCAGGCTGAAATCCGAGGCTTTCGAGACCCGACTACGGGAGGTGCTCACTGAACGAGTGCCTGCGTTGAAGGTGGACGTCACATCGGGTGAACACACGATTTCGCTCTTCCGAACGGACGCGTGGCTGGACAATCGAGCTGTCGATACGGTCCACCTGCTGGTCGCCGTTGAGCTTCGCGATGCAATCAGTTCCGTCCTGTCCGATGGTGTTGCAGAGGCGGGTGTCGCGCTGCTCGTCGGACACCCGCGCCTTAAGTCATCGGCCATGCCAGCCGGGTTGCGATTGCATCGCCCCGCCCGAGGCTCGCTCGATACCGCCGCCCGGACGCTTGAGCTTGCCGCGCGCTGGGGACAGACCTCGCGCGACCGTCTGCGCACAGTGTGGACGCATGGCCTGTCCGGCGACAGAGTCAGTGCAGTTCGGCAAGCCGCGTCGTTTCCCGACGAGACGCGATGGATCTCGCTCGAAACGGCGGTGGGCGACTGTTCCGGCGCAGGGCCGTGGTTGGCTGCTGTCCTTGCTGCAGAAAGTGCCCGGACAACGGGCGACCCGCAACTAGTGATGTGTGGCGAAGGTGAAGAACTGATCGCCCTCATGTGCAGAAAGCAGACATGAACGATAACAAGAACGACAACAAGACCCGGCCAGCAGGCCTCTTCATAGGCGTCGCGGCAGTGATCGTCTTCCTTGCGCTCGGTGGCGCGGTATGGATGGAGGGGCCCCGCCACGGATGGTCGCGCGATACCCGGATCATCATCGAGCTTTCGCTAGCGGTGGGTTTGCTGATCGTGATCCTGCTGATCAAGTACTTCGAGTTTGTGCTGCTTTCGATTGCCTCGCTGAGAGCATCCCGTTGGTTTGCTCGTTACGACGCCGGAAAACGCGCAGCGTCCGTCGACCACAACGATCAGGGCGGTCCACCGGGGCCAGTCGACAGAGCTACGGCGCTGCGGAACCTCCTGCGTGACCGTCACGGCTGGCGTTGGCGCTATCGCGAACGATGGGTGCTCGTCGCCGGCGACCTGCCGCTGGTGAAGCGCTTGGTACCGGGACTTGCCGACACGGGGTACGTAATCAACGGCGATACGATCCTGCTGTACGCCGGGCAAACCCGCGACACGCTCGAGACGGAATGGCTCGATCAGATCCGCCGCCTGCGCCGGTACCAGCCGATTGACGCGATCGTTGCGGTGACACGTAACCGCAGTTCGGCGGACGTACCGTTCGACGTCGATGGCGTTAGCCGGCAACTGGCGCTTCACGCGCGTGCCCTGCGTTGGGCGGCGCCCGCATATCTGCTCGACGCCACCGATTTCGGCAGCATGACGTCGAGCCCGGATGAAGCAATCGGCTTTACTTGGTCGAACGCGTGCCTGAACGCAGACGATATCGATTCGTCGCTGCAAGATCTCACCTACGACCTGGCGGGCACGGGGGTTGTACGCCTCACCAAAGACGCACGCGATCGCTATCCCGTCGAGCTGTCGCAGCATATTGCCAATCTGCGCTCTGCGTTGACGGGTCTCGTGCTGAAAGCTAACCAACCCCGTATCGGAAAACATGGGGTTCACGGCCTACTGTTCGCGCCATTGTTCAAGGAGCGCGAACCAGGGCTGCCGTTATCAAGCGATACGAACGACGACGACTCGCCAACCGGTCCTCAACACCGAACGATCTGGCAGACCGTCGCCGATCACAGCCGCAAGGTTCATGGTCGCCGCGTCGGCTTTTCGCCGTCGACCACGGCGGCGTGGATGGCGATCGCCGTGATCGGCTTCTGGATTGCCGGCACGATACTGTCCGGCTTCGTCAACCGCGCAACGATCGGAAGTGCTGCAGACACGGTCTCGAAGCTCAAGGGAATCCGGAATCCGACGCAGTCACTGCAAATGCTCACCGACCTTGACCGACAGATCGACACGCTTGAAATCCACCAGCGCACCCGCGCACCGCTGCGTGCCCGCTTCGGCCTGAACCGCGACCACGCATTGCTCGATGCCCTCTGGCCGCACTATGCGGATGCGGCGAACCGCATTCTCGTCGGCCCGATTCGCCGGCAGCTCGAGGCGCGACTACATCAACTGGCATCGTTATCCGACGCAGAAATCGCCAGCGGCGGCGATGCGCAAGTACAAGCCGCATACGACACGCTCAAGACCTATCTGATGCTCGCGAAGCCGGAGCGCGCGGTGGCTGCATTCCTGACACCCCAGCTCGTCGCGACGTCCATGCCGGCGCGCCCCGTCGATTCATCGTTGTCGCCAGGCAGATGGGAGGACTTGCGGCAGCAAGCCATTACATTCTTCACGAACCATCTGGAACCTGGTGCGAAGTCGACGGCGGCTGCGTTGGCAATCGCTCCGGACAGTACCTTGATCGCGGCAACCCGCCAGACGGTGATCGGCGTTCGGGGCATTCAGAATTCGCGGGATGCGGTCTACCAGCAGATCCTCGACGAAGCGACGCCGAAGTACCCGCCGGTATCGCTCGCCACGCTGCTGGGTGACGCGGCGTCCCAGGCCGGTGCCGGTGGCGCGACAAGCCGTGGTTTGTTCAACACGACCATGACCATACCGGGCGTATTCACGCGCGCAGCATGGGACGAACGGATCGCCAAGGCCATCGACGAAGCCGGCGAGCAACACGACGTGGCAAGCGACTGGGTGCTTTCCGACACCAAGGCCGCCGGCCAGTCCTCGTCGACCCTAAAGGACGAACTGCGCCAACGCTATTTCGACGACTATGCGCGTGCCTGGGCACAGTTCCTCAACAGCGTGCGCTGGCAACCGGCGCCGACGCTTTCCGCAACGTCCGATCAGCTGACCTTGTTGGGCGATCCGCAACGTTCACCGCTCGTCGCGCTGATGAACGCGATCGTCTATCAGGCGGGAACGGGAGCCAATACGCAGTCGCTGTCCGACACGCTGATCAGCAAGGCGCAGCAGCTCGTCGGAGCCGACGAAAAGGATCCGTCGAAGCAGGTCAAGCCGCAGCTCGCACCGCTGGCGGCGGTGTTCGGGCCGATCCTGCGCCTGACCGGCAGCGATCTCGTCTCCGGCGTGCCGGCCAACGGCAAAACCTCCGCAGCGCAAATGGCCGCGACAGGCGACCTGAGCCTTGCCCGCTATCTGGAGCGCATTACGGCCATGCGCCTGAAGACGTCGCAGATCGTCTCCAGTGCCGATCCGGATGCGGTTGCGCGACTGGCCGCCCAGTCGGTGTTGCAGGGCAAGACATCCGACATCGCCGACAGCCGCGACTATGCGAGCCGGGTTGCAGCGAGCCTCGGCGAGCAATGGTCCGGCTTCGGCGCACTGTTCCGGGCGCCGTTCGATCAGGCATGGCAGGTCATCGTGCAGCCGGCCGCGTCGAGCCTGAACGAGATCTGGCGCGCGGCGATCGTGGCCGACTGGAACAAGTCGTTCGGAGGCCGCTATCCGTTCGCGGATTCGGACAACGACGCGTCGCTGCCCGAAATGGCACGCTTCATGCGGCCGGATGGCGGCGTGATCACGCAATTCGTGACGACGCAGCTCGCCGGCGTCATCGAACGGCAGGGCGACCGCTGGGTGCCTGCACAGGGCAGCGATTCCGGTGCGCTGACGATCGATCCGGGCTTCCTGAGCGGGTTGAACAAACTCACGCGTATTTCGACGGTGCTGTTCCCGTCCGGCGATGCACGCGTGCGCTATGAGTTGCAGGCGGTGCCGACGCCGGGTGTCACCGACATGCGATTCGTGTTGTCCGGCCGCGAATTGCACTACTTCAACCAGAAACAGGAATGGACGCCGTTCGAATGGCCTGGCCAGTCGCTCGAAAACCTGTCGCATATCGAATGGCAGACCGAGCAGGGCGGTTTGCGGACGGCGCTCGATTCGCAGGGGCGCTTCGGCCTGATTCGTCTGTTCGAGCGGGCGAAGGTCACGCAACAGGACAACGCACGTTACTTGCTGACCTGGACGCCGGATACGAGCCAGGGTATCCCGCTCAAGGTGCAACTGCGCAGCGAGGCGGGCGCCGGCCCGCTCGACGTTCTCCAGTTGCGCAACTTCGTGCTGCCGGCACGGATTTTCATGACCGGTGCGGTGAGCGCCGGGCCGAAGGTGTCGACGGCCAGTCCGCCGCCGTTGCCGGCTGCGGCGATTGCCGCAGCCAGGCACGCTGCCGTGCCGCTGCCACCAGGGCTGCCGGGTGCGATGACGTGGCCGGATGAAGCGATGCCGATGGAGGCCGAGAAGGTATCCCGTCAGACGACCGCGATAGCGGAAGCGCGACCGAGCACACCCGGCGAGAAACCGCCAAAGAGCGATCCGCGGATGGCGGTGTCTTCGCTGGCGACGACGTCGGCATCTTCCGATGCCTCCACCAGACCGTTCGGACACGCTCTCCGTTTGCTGGGCGACGCATTTGCGTTCTGAGACCTGCCATGACGCTTGCCAATTTCGTAAAGACACTCGTCGGCGGTCCTCGCGTCGATTCGCTGCAGGCATCCCGACAGACCACTTGGGCGGCATGGCTGGCCCCGATACCGGGCGAATACGCGTGCGGTCGCGATCCCGGCTATGAGGATGCGTTCTTCGAATTGAAGGACGAGGCGAACAAGCTGTCGGGAATCGACGACGGATTGATTTTCCGTACCTGCGAACAGTTGCTCAAGGAAACCGGGAAGGATCTGCGCCTGGTCGGCTACTACACGTTTGCGAGGTTGCGGCAGGACGGTCCGGCCGGCTTTGCCGACGGACTCGAACTGGCTGCTTCGCTAGTCGACCGGTTCGGCGAGGCCGTGCTGCCTGCGCGGGCCGAGGCGAAGCGGGCGGCGCTGGAAATGCTGGCGACTTCGCGCATGATCGAGACGCTGGACAGCCGTGGCGACTTCGCGTCGACCGATCTCGAACGTGCGCTTGCTGCGCTCGACGTGCTCGTCGAACTAACGGGAAACTGGCCGGAAGCCGCGCGGCCGAATCTGCAGCCGCTGGTTGCCCGTTTCGAGCGCAAGGAGGAGCCAGCTTGGGGTGCGAATCCGGGCGCGGTTCCGCTGCAAAAGATCGCTTCGGTTTCCGCGTCGCTCGGATCGATCGCATCGACGCGCGATTTGCTCGATCAGGCGCGCGCGATGTCTGCGTGGCTTCGAGATCAGGAAAACGGCTACTTGCCGTCGGTACGTCTCGTGCGCAGCATTCGATGGGACACGTTGCACGACGTGCCGCCGTCGGATGCCGCATCGCATACGCGTCTGGCGCCGCCGCGCGCCGAGTTGCGCCAGCAGATGAAGCGCCTTGTGCTGCAGAAGCACTGGCACGAGTTGCTGGAGCGTGTCGAGGGTGCGTTCATGGAAGGCGTGAATCACCTGTGGTTCGACCTGCAGTACTTCCAGCACGTCGCGCTCGATCACGTCGGCACGCCGTACAGCGCGTGGCGCGAATTGCTGCGCGCCGACTTTGCGCTGTTTCTCGAGCGACTGCCGGGCATCGAACGACTGTCGTTCAGCGAT
Organism: Burkholderia sp. DN3021; assembly: GCF_049805555.1. Classification (NCBI taxonomy): domain Bacteria; kingdom Pseudomonadati; phylum Pseudomonadota; class Betaproteobacteria; order Burkholderiales; family Burkholderiaceae; genus Burkholderia; species Burkholderia sp. DN3021. Next base: position 210,171 of record NZ_JBNCAB010000002.1, read on the forward strand.
GGCACGCCGTTCGCCGACGACACGACGCTCGAATGGATTGCCCGGCACGCGGTCGTGCGCGATCTGGAGGCGGGCGAGACGGTTGCGCCGTTGCCCGTCTCCGCCGATAGCGAAAGCGATGCCGTCGGCGACTGGCCGGAGATCGAAACTCAGGCCCGTGAACTGGCCGCACGCGAAGGCATCGAGACGGCCTTCGCATGGCTCGAAACGCTTCCTGGCATGAAGACCGATCGCCGTCGCTACTTGCAGCGGCTCGTGATGGCCCGTCTGGCCGACCATGCCGGCCGGCTCGATACATCGCTCGCGCTGCTGGCCGAACTCGATGCGTCCGCCCGGTCGCTGCCGTTGATGCGCTGGGAGCCGGCGCTGACGTTCGATGTCAAGCAGCAACTGGTGAAGGTACTGAAGGCGATGAGCAACCGGAAGGATGCCGACAAGCCGGCACTCGCGCGGCGCGTCGCCGAACTGCAGGCCGAGCTGACCGTACTCGATCCCGCCCGCGCATTGACCCTGTCGTAACGGATTACCATGGACCACAACGATCCCATCCTGCGCTACTACGAAGCCGAAATGCGCTATCTGCGCGAATCCGGCAAGGAATTCGCGAAGGCGCATCCCGACCGTGCGCGCCTGCTCAATCTCGACCGCGTCGGCGATCGCGATCCGTACGTCGAACGTCTGTTCGAAGGGTTTGCGTTTCTGACCGGCAGGCTTCGACAAAAACTCGACGACGAATTGCCCGAACTCACCGAGGGGCTTGTCAGCCTGTTGTGGCCGCACTATCTGCGGATGATCCCTTCGCTGTCGATCGTCGAACTGACGCCGTTCGCGGAGAAACTGCAGAAAACGGTAGTCGTGCCGGCCGGCGTGCCGGTGCGTTCCGCGCCGATCAACGTGCCTTCTCCGAGCGGCGCGGAAGGCGTGGCGCCGCGGACGGTGCAATGTCTGTATCGGACGACGCAGGCCGTTGCGCTGCAGCCGGTCTCGATCACGCATGCCGGGCCGGCCGTGCGTCACGATGGCCGCTCGGTGATCCGCCTCGGCTTCGCGTTGCAAGGATCGGCGCTGCGCAAGGAGACGGATCTGTCGCGGCTGCGGCTGCATCTGAACGCCGATCTGCCGACCGCGTTCGCGATGCATCTCGCGTTGACGCGCCAGGTCGACTCGATTCACTGGCGCGTTCCGGAAATACGCGATGGCGAATCCGTGCCGCTCCCGGGCGTCACGATCGAGCCGGCGGGATTTTCGACGGAAGAGCGGCTGTGGCCCAAAGCCGATGCGGCGTTTTCCGGATATCAGCTGCTGCTCGAATACTTCACGTTCCGCGAAAAATTTCTGTTCGTCGATCTGTGCGGACTGGAGATCACGAAGTTGCCCGAAAAATCGACCCGCTTCGAACTGGAGATCGTTCTGAAGGAGGTCTATCCGCCGGATCAGCGGTTCAGCACAGATAACGTGCGATTGTTCTGTTCGCCGGTGATCAACCTGTTCGAACTGGATGCCGAGCCGATCGAGATCGACCATCACGAAACGGAATATCGCGTCGTGCCAGCCGGTCATCAGGGCGAGCATGTCGAAACGTATTCGGTCGATGCGATCGCGACGTTCGACCACGATACGGCCGAGCGATACGAATACGTGCCGTTCGCGACGTTCCGGCACCGCGGCGGCATGCTGCGGCACGAGGCGCCGGAACGCTATTTCCACACACGCGTGCGCTCTGGCGTATCGGGGCTGCACGAAATGTGGGTGATTCTCGGCGGCCACGCGTGGGAAACGATGGATACGCTGCCGGAGGAAAGCCTGTCGCTGCGCGTGACGGGCACGAACGGGTTGCTGCCGCGCAAGGGACTGCGCGAGGCGAGCCTCGATGAGTTGGCGGCCAGCACGCCGAACGTCGCGTGCGTGCGCAATCTCGTGTCGCCGACGCTGCCGCTGTATCCGCCGACGGAGGATCGCTTCCAGTGGCGCGTGCTGTCGCATCTGGCGCCGAATTTCCTGTCGATGATGAACGCGGAAGTGTTGCGCGGCGCATTGGCGCTGTACGACTGGACGAACGAAGAACTGAACCGGCGGCGGCTCGCCGGCATCCTGCATGTGTCGCAGCAAATGATCGAGGAGGTGTCGGGCGGCGCGGTCGAGCGCGGCGTGCTGATCGAGGTCACGCTCGATTCGCATGCGTTCTCCGGCGAAGGCGACGTGATGCTGTTCGGCGAGTTGCTGCACCGGTTCTTCGGCGCGTATGCGGAGATCAATCTGTTCACGAAGCTGGCGATCGTCAGCCTGCCGTCCCGATCCCGGACGGAATGGCCGCGCAGCAAGGCACAGCGGGCACCGCTATGACGGCTTCGATCGATCGGATGGCGGCCGAAGCTGCCGCGTCGAAAGGGCCGCCGACGGTTGCCGGGAAGCTGTTCCAGCGGGCGCCGAAGATGACTTTCATGCAGTTCTGTCGTCTGCTGGAGGCATGTGCGCCTGAACGTCCCGGGTTGGGTATGCGCGATACGCTGGAACATGAGCCGGTGCGGTTCCGGCCGCGTCCGCGGTTGGGGTTTCCGGCGGGCGAGGTGGCCGCTGTCGAATTCGACGACGAGCACCCCGATGCGCCTCCGACCGTACGCACGACTTTCATGGGGCTATACGGCGTTGACGCGGCCATGCCGTCGCACATGATCGACGAGATCGTGCTGCGGGAGGAGGGGCATGAGGCGGTCGAGGCATTTCTCGATCCGTTCAATCACCGCGCGGCGACACTGCTGTATCGCGCATGGAAGAAGTATCGCTATCCGGAGCGTTTTCGGGCCGGCGGTATCGACGATTATTCGCAGAGCCTGCTGTGTCTGGCGGGATTCGGATGGGGCGACAAGCCGTTGCGGGCGGGCTTGCCGAATTCCCGGATGCTTGCGTTGCTGGGTTTGCTGATCCAGCGCACACGTACGTCGGAAGGGCTGGCCGGGGTGGTGGCGCTCGCGGCGCCCGGGGTCGATGTTCGCGTCGACGAGTTCTGGTCGGTGACGACGAGTACCGGGCGACCGATGCCGTTGACGTCGGCGAAGCCGGATGCGGACGTGCTGGCGGACGGGAAGTGCAGCGGGCTCGGCGGCGGTTACGTGCTCGGCAGGCGCCTCACGTATCGCAGCCGAGCGGTGCGCGTGACATTGCGGCCGGTCGACGAGCGGCAGGCTCAGGACCTGTTGCCCGGTGCGTGGCTGCATCGAGAGGTGATGGCATTCATCCAGCTGTATGTCGGCGTCAAGGCCGATGTGCATTTGCGGATGGAAGTGTCGTCGCGGTTCGTTCCGCACCCGACCGTCGGCGTCGAACGTGCCGGCCCGGCGCCGCGTCTCGGTTGGACGACGGTGCTGCCGTCAGTCGATGAACGCATGATCGGCATCGCGCTTGGCGTGTACGAGGCGTTTCCCGTACCGCAACCCAACCCGCATCTCGTGCCGCACACGATCTGATTTTGGAGGTTTCATGTTCCATCGAATGAGTGCGGCTACCGCTGCCGCCGTATTTCTGCTGTCAGGTTGCGGTGCCTGGCAGTCCGTGTCGGACGCGTCATCGAATGCGTATCGCGCCGTATTTTTCAAGCAGGTGAAGGTGCTTGACGTCGATCTGTCTGCGCGCGTCGCACTGAACCCGGACGACGCGGGGCGGCCTACATCGGTGGCCGTTCGCGTCTACCAACTGAAGGACCGCAAGTTGTTCGATACAGCATCGTATGACGATCTGTTGAAGCACGACCGGACGGTGCTCGCCCAGGATCTGCAGGCAGATATGTCGACGGTCGTGAGCCCCGGGGCATCGGCAAGCCTGTCTCAGCCGATGAAGGCCGATACGCGATACGTTGCAGTCGTCGCGTTCTATCGCGCTCCGGGAAACAGGGATGGTTGGAAACGCATCGTCGAGAAGAAGAAGCTCGACGCCGACAAGCCGCTCAAGCTCGAATTGTCGATGACCGAATTGGCGGGCGGTCGCGATTCCGGGGAGTACGGGACCAGCCGATAGCCGCCGGCGCTCTTCACAACGAGTTGAATCTGCGCGGCAAGCAACGAGCGGAACGAATTAGTGAAGGATGCCGTCGCCGACATCCTTCACGCTTGTTTACCGATCGTCTTCCCGAACCGAAGACGGATGCCGGCACAACGCCCGCACTTCCATCTCCATATACGGAAACAGCGGCAACTGGCTGAGCAGATCATGCAGTTGCTGCACGCTCTCGACATCGAAAATACTGACGTTCGCGTACCGCCCCGCGATTCGCCACAGATGCCGCCAGATCCCTTCGTTCATCAGCCGCTGGCACATCGCCTTTTCTTCCGCCTTCAGCGTCGCCGCCTTGACCGGATCCATGTCCGCCGGCAGACGGACCGTCATTTCCACATGAAACAGCATCCTGCACTCCTTGCGTTATCGATTCGTCGAACGGGAAGACCGCTCAGGCCTGCGCGCGTGCCCGCTCGACTTCGCTCGCCGGCACGTCGGGCTTTTCCTTGACCAGCGAGAAATCGAAGTCGATCAGCGCGAACTGCCCGTCGACACCATACGGCTTGCCTTCCGCGCCTTCGGCCTGCTTGATCTTCGGGATCAGCCCTTCGCGGGTCGCGAATGCGAAGTCGTCCCAGATGTGCGGATCGCCTTCGATGTTGATCTGCGTCGTCAGCTTACGATAACCGTCCGCCGAAACGAAGAAGTGAATGTGCGCCGGACGATGGCCGTGGCGGCCGAGCTGGTCGAGCAACTGCTCGGTCTTGCCGCCCGGCGGGACGCTGTAGCCGACCGGCAGCACGCTGCGGAAGCTGTAGCGGCCCTCGGCATCGGTGCGGATCGAGCGGCGCAGGTTGAACGCGGGCTGCGATTGATCGAAGTACGAGTAGTTGCCGAGATGGTTCGCGTGCCATACCTCGACCAGCGCATTAGCGATCGGCGCGCCATCGTTGCCGAGCACCTGGCCGCGCATGATGAGCGTCTGGCCCGGGTCGGTGCCGTCGTCGAGGCGCGCATGGCCGACCGATTCCGGCGCACCGGCAACATACAGCGGCCCTTCGATCGTGCGCGGCGTGCCGCCCTGGATGCCGGCCTTTTCCTCGGCCTCGTCCATCCGCACATCGAGGAAGCGCTCGAGGCCGAGGCCTGCGGCGATCAGACCGAATTCGCGACCGGCTTCGTTCAGGTAGTTGAGGGCCGTCCAGAACTCGCTCGGCTGCACGTCGAAGTCCTCGATCGTGTAGCAGATGTCCTTCACGATCCGGTTGACGATTGCGCGCACGCGCGGGTTGCCGGGCTTCTCGGCGGCGTCGTCGAAGGTCTTCAGCAGGGCGTCGATGGCTTGCTTGTTCATCTGTGTCTCCGGTTTCGGTTGTCGTGTGGGGATCAGCGGGCGTCGCGTCGCATCCGTTCGATACGGGCCCAGTCGAAGGTGATGCCGAGGCCGGGCGTCGCCGGCAGGTGCAGCTTGAAATCCTGGTAGCGCAGCGGCTCGACGAGGATTTCCTCGGTGAGCAGCAGCGGGCCGAACAGCTCGGTGCCCCATTTCAGCGAGTCGAACGTGCTGAACAGTTGCGCGGACGCCATCGTGCCGGCCGCGCCCTCGAGCATCGTGCCGCCGTACAGTTCGATGCCGGCGGCCGCCGCGATCGACGCGACGCTCGCCGCGCCCTGCAGGCCTCCCGATTGCGCGATCTTCACCGCGAACACGTCGGCCGCGCGATCCTGCGCGAGCGCGAACGCATCGACGGGGCCGTGCAGCGCCTCGTCGGCCATGATCGGAACCTGCGCGAGCTGCGTGAGGCGTTTCAGCCCCGCGCGGTTGGTCGCGGCGATCGGCTGCTCGACCAGGCTCACGCCGGCTTCCGCAAACCGCGCGCCGGCCCGGATCGCGTCGGTTTCGCTCCACGCCTGGTTCACGTCGACCCGCACGTCGCCGCGCTCGCCGAGCGCGCGCTTGATCGCGACCACGTGCGCGACGTCGTCATCGACTGCGTTCGAGCCGATCTTCAGCTTGAATGCACGATGGCGGCGCGCTTCGAGCATCGCTTCGGCTTCCGCGATGTCGCGCTGCGTGTCGCCGCTTGCGAGCGTCCATGCGACGTCCACCGCATCGGTCCTGCGGCCGCCGAACAGTTCGGACAGCGGCACGCCGAGACGCTGCGCCTGTGCGTCGAACAGCGCGGTTTCGATCGCGCACTTCGCGAAGCGGTTGCCCTGGAACAGCTTGCGCGCGCGTGCCATCGCGGCGCCCGGGCGCGTCGCGTCCATGCCCTGCAGCAGCGGCGCGAAGTAGGTGTCGATGTTGACCTTGATGCTTTCGGGACTCTCCTCGCCGTACGCGAGGCCGCCGATGGTCGTCGCCTCGCCGACGCCTTCGATACCGTCCGTGCATCGAACTCGGACCAGTACGAGGGTCTGGCAATTCATCGTGGCGACCGACAATTTGTGGGGCCTGATCGTCGGCACGTCGACGAGCAGCGTCTCGATGCGTTCGATGGTGGCGGCAGTTGCTATCATGCGATTCCTCCTGTTGGTGCACATGGTAGGAATGCCCGCCCCGCGTCGTCCAACACTCTTTCCGACTACTTCCATACCTTTGAGGCATGAAATGGAATTGCGCCAGCTCCGCTACTTCATCGCCGTCGCCGAGGAAATGAACATCACGCGGGCTGCCGAGCGGCTGCACATGACGCAGCCGCCGCTGAGCCGCCAGCTTCAGGCGATCGAGGACGAGATCGGGCTGCCGCTGTTCGAGCGCGGCGCGCGGCCGCTGAAGCTGACGGACGCCGGGCGCGTGTTCTATACGCAGGCGAAGCGCCTCGTCGACCAGGCCGACGAGCTCGGGCCGTTGACGCGGCGGCTCGCGCAACTGTCTGAGCGGATCGTGATCGGCTTCGTGCCGTCGACGCTGTACGGCGCGCTGCCGGACGTGATCCGCGCATTTCGCGAGGCGCAGCCGGACGTCGAACTGTCGCTGATCGAAATGTTCACGCTCGAACAGCTCGGCGCGCTGAAGGGCGGGCGGATCGACGTCGGGTTCGGCCGTCTGCGTTTCGACGACGACCAGCTCGTGCGCGAGGCGCTGATCGAGGAAAAGCTGATCGCGGCGCTGCCGGCCGGGCATCCGCTTGCCGATCCCGACCGGCCGCTCGCGCTCGCTGATATCGCGAACGAGACGCTGATCGTCTATCCGAGTACGCCGCGCCCGAGCTTCGCCGATCAGCAGTTATCCGCATTGCGCGACGGCGGGCTGGTGCCGGCGGCCGTCCATGAAGTGCGCGAATTGCAGACGGCGCTCGGGCTCGTCGCCGCGCAGGTCGGCGTGTCGCTGGTGCCGGAGAGCGTGGAGGGCGTGCGCGTGAGGGGCGTCGTCTACCGGCGGCTGCCGGAACCGGCGGCGACGTCGCCGATCATCATGAGCCGCCGGCTGCACGGCGAAAGCGCGGCGACGGCCGCGTTCTGCGCGATCGCGCGGGAGATGTTCGCGCCGGCGGGGTAACGGTCGTCGCCGGTTTATAAACCGCAACTAACGGTCTGTTTCGGCGTGCGCAGGCAAATGCGGAGAGGGCATCGCGGTGTCGCGCCGTCCCGTGTGAAGCCGTTGCCGGTTGCAAGCTGCCGGGTGCGGCGGCGGATACGTCGTCACCGCTTCCCGTCGAGCGTCTCCGACGGCGATTCCCCGAACTTCTCTCGGTACGCGATCGCGAACCGCCCGAGGTGGGTAAACCCGCAATCGAGCGCGACATCCGCAATCCGCCGGCCGGACGCCGCACCGCGCAGCAGCTCGCGCGCATGGCCGAGCCGCGTCGCGCGCAGGTATTGCATCGGGCTCATCCCGCGGAACTGCAGGAACGCGTCGCGCAGCGTCCGTTCCGGCACGTTGGCGGCGCGGACGATATCGGCGAGCTGCAGCGGCTGCGCGTAATGCGCGTTCACGAACTCCTGCGCGCGCCGCACGAAGCCCGGCGCCGGATCGCGGTGCGAAGCGTGCAGCACGGACGGCGGGTGGCCTTCGATCAGCAGGTCGATCAGCAGGTGCTCGAGCTGCGACGCGACGCGCGGGTTCGCGTTCGCGCGTTCGAGCAGTTCGGGCGAACGCGCGACGAGCATCAGTTGCTGGCGCCACGCGGCGAGCGCGGCGTCGCTGATGTGCAGCACGGGGTCGAGCAGTGCGCGCGGGTCGCCGGTCAGCGAGCCGACGGTCGCCGCGTCGATGCGCAGCACGAACTGCTCGCAATCGGCGGACAGCACCGCGTCGAAGCGTTCGCCGGGCGCGCACAGTACGCCGGTCTGGCCGTCGACGCCGAGCTGCCGCCCCATCGCGCGCACCTCGGCCTGGCCGGACAGGCAGAACATCAGCAGGTAATAGCCGTCGACCGCGTCCACCTGCACGCGCATCGCGTCGCCGAACGCGATCGTGCCGATCCCGAGCCCGCCGAGCTTGACGAAATCCATATGCGACGCGCCGTGCACGCGGCCGTTCGGCAGCAGCGCGTGCGGCTGCATCACGCGCGAGATCCGCTCGCGCGTCTCGTCGAGATCGCGGGATTCGAACAGCCGGTGCGCGCGCAGCGCGAGCGGCTCGAACGACGTTGGGGACATGGGCATCAGCCTGATTGTGGACGGCGCGCTTCGATCCGACGAATGGGTCTCGATCAAGTGCCGCATCGTGTGTGCCGCCATGCTAGCTCAGAAATCCGCCGAAAGTGGATATTGCATCGCCGCAATCGCACTTTCCGGATAGACGGCGAATATTAGCTTTTCAAAAATGGGCTCCATCTTGTTAATGAAACGGAACGACCAGGAGTCCGACATGGAGCAGACAGAATCGCCCGTCGTGTTCGCCGCGCGCGACGACGCATCCGACGTGAGCTTTCCGCACGACGACGGCTCGCGCGTGCCGTACAAGGTGTTCAGCTCGCGTGCCGTCTACGACCGCGAGCAGGAACGCATCTTCCGCGGGCCGACGTGGAACTTCGTCGCGCTGGAGGCGGAAATCCCGAACCCAGGCGACTTCAAGAGCACGTTCGTCGGCGACACGCCGGTGGTCGTCACGCGCGCCGAGGACGGCACGCTCGCCGCATGGGTGAACCGCTGCGCGCACCGCGGCGCACAGGTGTGCCGCAAGTCGCGCGGCAACGCGAGCTCGCACACGTGCGTGTATCACCAGTGGAGCTTCGACAACACGGGCAACCTGCTCGGCGTGCCGTTCCGGCGCGGCCAGAAGGGGATGACCGGGATGCCGGCGGATTTCGATCCGAAGCAGCACGGGCTGCGCAAGCTGCGCGTCGACAGCTATCGCGGGCTGGTGTTCGCGACCTTCAGCGATGACGTGATGCCGCTATCCGACTACCTCGGCGAGCAGATGCGCCCGTGGATCGACCGGATCTTCCACAAGCCGATCGAGTATCTCGGCTGCACGCGCCAGTATTCGAAGTCGAACTGGAAGCTGTACATGGAGAACGTGAAGGACCCGTATCACGCGAGCATGCTGCATCTGTTCCATACGACCTTCAACATCTTCCGCGTCGGGATGAAGGCGCGTTCGATTCCGGACGCGAACCACGGGCTGCACAGCATCATCACGGTGACGAAGACGAACGACGACACGTCGGCCGCGTACAAGCAGCAGAACATCCGTTCGTTCGACGAGGGCTTCCACCTCGAAGACGAATCGATCCTCGATCTCGTATCGGAATACGACGAGGACTGCACGAACCATATCCAGCCGATCTTCCCGCAGCTCGTGATCCAGCAGATCCACAACACGCTGGTCGCGCGACAGATCCTGCCGAAGGGCCCCGACAACTTCGAGCTGATCTTCCATTTCTTCGGCTATGCGGACGACACGCCCGAGCTGCGCGCGCTGCGCATCAAGCAGGCGAACCTCGTCGGGCCGGCCGGCTATATCTCGATGGAGGACACGGAGGCGACCGAGCTCGTGCAGCGCGGCACGGTGCGCGACGGCGATGCGACGTCGGTGATCGAGATGTCGCGCGGCAATCCGGACCAGCAGGACACGGTGATCACGGAAAGCCTGATCCGCAAGTTCTGGGTCGGCTACCAGAAGCTGATGGGCTATTGAGGCGGGAGCGAGAAATGACGGAAGACATGAAGACGTGGTTCGAGATTTACATGCTCCAGAACCGCTACATCGGGCACCTCGACAACGACCGGCTCGAACACTGGCCGGACATGTTCACCGAGGACTGCACGTACGAAATCGTGCCGAAGGAGAACGCCGATCTCGGGCTGCCGGTCGGGATCGTCCACTGCACGAACCAGCGGATGCTGCGCGACCGCGTGGTGTCGCTGCGGCACGCGAACATCTTTGAAGAGCACACGTACCGGCACATGACGTCGGGCCTGACGATCGTCGCCGAACGCGACGGCGAGATCGACACCGAGAGCAACTACGTCGTCGTGCAGACGCGCAGCAATGGCGAGTCGAACGTGTACCAGGCCGGCAAGTACTACGACACGGTCGTGCGCACGCCCGACGGGCTGCGCTACAAGACCAAGCGCGTGATCTACGACACGTCGCGCGTGCAGACGCTGCTCGCAACCCCGATCTGACGAAGCAAGGAACCGACATGACCGAAGCAACGCTCGCCGAGTGGCATCCGCTCGGCGCTTTCGACGAATTCTCCGAGGACGAACCGGCAGCGCGTGTCGCCGGCCAGAAGCCGATCGCCGTGTTCCGGATCGGCGACGAACTGTTCGCGATGCACGACCTCTGCACGCACGGCCATGCGAGGCTGTCCGAAGGTTATGTGGAGGACGGTTGCGTCGAATGCCCGCTGCACCAGGGGCTGATCGACATCCGCACCGGTGCGCCGAAATGCGCGCCGATCACCGAGCCGGTGCGGACCTATCCGCTCCGGATCGTCGACGGGCAGGTGGAAGTCAATGTCGGCTGATCCGTTCGTGATCGTCGGCGCGGGCCACGCGGCCCGGCGCACGGCCGAAGCGCTGCGCGAACGCGATGCCGCCGCGCGCATCGTGATGATCGGCGCGGAGCGCGAGCTGCCGTACGACCGGCCCGCGCTGTCGAAGGATGCGCTGATGAGCGACGGCGGCGAGCAGCGCGCGTTCGTGCGCGATGCTGCGTGGTACGACACGCAGCGTATCGAGCTGCGGCTCGGCACGCGCGTCGATGCGATCGAGCGCGACGCGCAGCGCGTGCGGCTCGACGACGGCACGACGCTGCCGTACGCGCGGCTCGTGCTCGCGACGGGCTCGCGGGTACGCACGTTCGGCGGCGCGATCGACGCAGACGTCGCGCCGCATTACGTCCGCACCGTTGACGATGCGCGTGCGTTGCGTGCGAAGCTTGCGCCGGGCCGCCGCGTCGCGGTGCTCGGCGGCGGGTTCATCGGCCTCGAGGTCGCGGCCGCGGCGCGCCAGCTCGGGTGCGACGTGACGGTGATCGATCCGGCTCCCCGATTGCTGCAGCGTGCGTTGCCGGAAGTCGTCGGTGCGTATGCGCGTCAGTTGCACGATGCGCGCGGCGTCGTGTTCCAGATGGCGACGCTGCCGCGTGCGGTTCGTCGTGCGCCGTCCGGCGGTGCGATCGTCGAGACCGATCGCGGCGACGTGCAGGCCGATATCGTCGTGGTCGGCATCGGTGTCGTACCCAATGTCGAACTTGCACAGGCGGCCGGGCTTGATGTCGACAACGGGATACGCGTCGACGCGGGCTGCCGCACCGCCGATCCCGCGATTTTCGCGACGGGCGAGGTGACGATGCACTTCAATCCGCTGCTCGGGCGTCACGTGCGGATCGAATCGTGGCAGGTCGCCGAAAACCAGCCGGCCGTCGCGGCCGCGAACCTGCTCGGCGCCGACGAGACCTATGCCGAGCTGCCGTGGTTATGGTCCGATCAGTACGACTGCAATCTGCAGATGCTCGGGCTGTTCGGCAGCGAACGCACGACCGTCGTGCGCGGCGATCCGGCGAGCGGGCCGTTCACGGTGTTCGGGCTGGGCGACGACGGCAGGATCGTCGCGGTGGCCGCGGCGAACCTGGGGCGCGACATCGGCGCATCGCGCCGGCTGATCGCGGCGGGGGCGGTGCCCGATCCGGTGAAACTCGCCGATCCGGCGGTGAACCTGAGGACGTTCCTGTAACGGCTGGGCGCGCGGGCCGGCTCGGCCCGCGCGTTTGTCGGTTGACGCGAAATCGGGGATATTAGCGGCATCGCCGAGCCGCCCGTTCTCCATGCCGCCAGACAAAGCCCTCGAACTGAAACGAAGCAAGCGCCGCGCGCTGTGGCTGCTGCTGGCCGCGGTTGCGGTGTTCGTCACGACGATCCTGCTGCCGCGCGGCCCGTGGGTGGACGGCGTCAAGGCCGTGGCCGAGGCTGCGATGGTCGGCGCGCTCGCCGACTGGTTTGCGGTCGTCGCGCTGTTCCGCCGCGTGCCGATCCCGTTCGTGTCGCGCCATACCGAGATCATCCCGAAGAACAAGGACAAGATCGCCGACAACCTCGCGGTGTTCGTGCGCGAGAAGTTCCTCGGCCCCGATGCGCTTGCCGCGCAGATCCGCCAGCACGATCCCGCGCAGAAACTCGGCGCGTGGCTCGGCGAGCCCGCGAACACCGACGCGCTCGGCGGTTATGTGACGAAACTGATGAGCTTCGCACTCGACATGACCGACGACGCGCGGATCCAGTCGTTCGTCCACGACGCGTTTCGCGCGGTGATCGACCGGGTCGACCTGTCGCAATCGGCCGGCGTGATCCTCGATACGCTGACGAAGGACGGCCGCCACCAGGCGCTGCTCGACGATGCGATCGAACAGGTGGTCGACGTGCTCGACAAGGAGGAGAACCGCGAGGTGATCGCGGGCTTCATCGTCGAATGGCTGAAGACGCAGTACCCGAAGGTCGAGAAGATCATGCCGACGCAGTGGTTCGGCGAAAACGGCGCGCGGATGCTCGCGAGCGCGGTGATCCGCGTGCTGGAAGGCGTCGCGGCCGACCCCGAGCACGAGTTGCGGCAGCGCTTCGACCGGACGGTCGCGCGGCTGACCGAGCGGCTGAAGCACGATCCGGCGTTCATCGAAAAGGGCGAGGAGATCAAGCGCTACATCCGCGACGGCGATGCGTTCAACGAGTATGCGCGCGACTTGTGGGACCAGTTGCGCGCATGGCTGAAGGCCGATCTCGCACGCCCCGATTCGACGCTGCACCGGCAGGCCGCGACGCTCGGCGGCTGGCTCGGCGCGCGGCTCGCCGAGAGCCCGGCGCTGCGCGCGTCGCTGAACGAGCACGTCGAGAAGGCCGTGCACGAGATGGCGCCGGATTTCGCCGATTTCCTGATGCGTCATATCCGCGACACGGTGCGCAACTGGGATGCGCGCGAGATGTCGCGGCAGATCGAGCTGAACATCGGCAAGGATCTGCAGTACATCCGCATCAACGGCACGCTGGTCGGCGGGCTGATCGGGCTCGGGTTGTATCTGGTGTCGCTGGTGCCGCGCTGGGCGGCCGGGTGGCTGCACTGACGCGGCCACGCCCGCGAACGGCGGCCGGTGTGCTTACGCGTGCGTGCGTTCGCGCGGTTCGACCTTGCGGTCGATCTCGCTGCGCGTTGGCAGCGTCTTGAGATCGTAAGCGGCTTGCAGGTTCAGCCAGAATTCCGGCGACGTATCGAAGTAGCGCGCGAGCCGGTAAGCCGTATCGGCCGTGATTCCACGCCGTTCCTTGACGATTTCGTGCAGGCGCGTCGCCGGCACGTTCAACGCGAGCGCCAGCGCGTTGACGCTTATTTCCAGCGGGACGAGGAATTCTTCCCGCAGGATTTCACCCGGATGAATCGGGCGCATTCCGTTCTTGAGCATGCGAATCTCCAGTCAGTGATAGTCGACGATCTCGACGTTGGCGGGGCCGTCGTCGGTCCATTCGAAGCAGATCCGCCATTGGTCGTTGATGCGGATGCCGTGCTGGCCTTCCCGATCGCCATGCAGTGCTTCGAGCCGGTTGCCGGGAGGCGCCCGCAGATCGCGCAGTTCTTTCGCGGCGGCGACCATTTGCAGTTTGCGGGTAGCAACGGTTTCGATTGCGCGAAAGCGCCCGGGCGATTCTCCGGCGAACAGCGACTGCGTGACCTTGCATCGGAACGAGTGGATCATAACGGGAAGCGTATTACGTTAACCGTAATACGTCAATGGGAATGAAAAAGGGCGGTATGAACGGGCTCGACTGTCCCGAATATAGGGCTGCCTGCCTGTCGATGGGTCCGTTTGGCCGTTCGGCCAGCCCCTGCGGGCCGTCGAAGTCGAAATCTTCCGAATCCGTCTACAATCAAAAACGTCTTTTCCGCCCGTGCGCGCCCGCCGCGCGCGGGCGGGTCCGTTCGTCCTCCGGTATCCGGAGGTGCCGCCGCGCGCTGCATGTTGCGCGGCGGGAAGTGCCGTGGTCTGTGTCCAGTAGGTAAAGCGTCCGCGTGCCGTAGGCCGGCGCGCGTCATGTACGCCGCGTGTCCGTAGGCCGGGCAGGCGGCATAACCGAGAGTCCCCCATGAAAGCATCGGATCTGTTCGTGAAGGCGCTGGAAGCCGAAGGCGTCGAGTACGTGTTCGGCATTCCCGGCGAAGAGAACCTCGATCTGCTCGAATCGCTGCGGCGATCGAAGATCAAGCTCGTGCTGACCCGGCACGAGCAGGCGGCCGGCTTCATGGCCGCCACCTACGGCCGCCTGACGGGTCGCACCGGCGTGTGTCTCGCGACGCTCGGGCCCGGCGCGACGAACTTCGTGACGGCCGCCGCGTATGCGCAGCTCGGCGGGATGCCGATGCTGATGATCACCGGGCAGAAGCCGATCAAGTCCAGCAAGCAGGGCCACTTCCAGATCGTCGACGTGGTCGGCATGATGCAGCCGCTCACGAAGTTCACGCGGCAGATCGTGTCGATCGGCAACATCCCGTCGGCCGTGCGCGAGGCGTTCCGCCGCGCCGAGGAAGAGCGCCCGGGCGCCGCCCACCTCGAACTGCCGGAAGATATCGCGCACGAGGAGGGCGACGGCAAGCCGATCCCGCGCAGCTACAGCCGGCGGCCGGTGGCCGAGGAGAAGGCGGTCGCGCACGCGGTCGACGCGATCCAGGCCGCGCGCCATCCGCTGCTGATGATCGGCGCGGGCGGCAACCGCAAGACGACCTGCAAGATGCTGCTCGAGTTCGTCGACAAGACGGGCATCCCGTTTTTCACGACACAGATGGGCAAGGGCGTGATCGACGAGACGCATCCGCTGTGGCTCGGCAACGCGACGCTGTCCGACGGCGACTTCGTGCACCGCGCGATCGAGCAGGCTGACTGCATCATCAACGTCGGCCACGACGTGATCGAGAAGCCGCCGTTCTTCATGCGCGCGGACGACAAGACCGTGATCCACGTGAACTTCCTCGGTGCGCAGGTCGATCCCGTCTATTTCCCGCAGATCGAGGTGGTCGGCGACATCGCGAACGCGGTGTGGCAGATGAAGGAGACGCTCGCACCGCAGCCGCACTGGGATTTCACGCGCTTCGCGATGATCAAGGAGCATTTCGACGCGCACCTGCAAAAGGGCCAGCATGACCCGCGCTTCCCGATGTACCCGGTGCGCATCGTCAACGACCTGTACAACGCGCTGCCGGCCGACGGGATCGTCTGCCTCGACAACGGCATGTACAAGATCTGGTTCGCGCGCTACTGGCGCGCGCACGAGCCGAACTCGCTGTTGCTCGACAACGCGCTTGCGTCGATGGGCGCGGGCCTGCCGTCGGCGATCGCGACGAAGATCGTGCATCCGCAGCGCAAGGTGATCGCCGTGTGCGGCGACGGCGGCTTCATGATGAATTCGCAGGAGCTCGAAACGGCCGTGCGGCTGAAGCTCGACATCGTCGTGATGATCCTGCGCGACGACGCATTCGGGATGATCCGCTGGAAGCAGGAGAACATGAATTTCCCCGATTTCGCGATGACGCTGCAGAACCCCGATTTCGTGTCGTATGCGCAAAGCTACGGCGCGCACGGGCATCGCGTCGAATCGGCCGACGATCTCGAGCCGCTGCTGCGCGAGTGCTTCTCGTCGCCGGGCGTGCACGTGATCGACGTGCCGATCGACTACTCGGACAACGAGCGCGTGCTGAACCGCGAGATCAAGCGGCTGTCGGCGCAACTCTGAATTCCCCGTTCACAGGAAGGAGTCGTTCCATGTTGAAGGAAACCTATCCGTACTACCTCGCCAACGAGGCTGTCTACGCGAACACCGATCTGGAAGTGACGGACAAGTTCAGCGGCGAGGTCGCGACGCGCGTCGCGCTGGCCGACGCGAAGGCGATCGATGCGGCGATCGGCGCGGCGGTCGATGCCGCGAAGCCGATGCGCGAGCTGCCGGCCTTCAAGCGGCAGGCCGTGCTCGACCATTGCGTCGCGCGCTTTCGCGAGCGCTTCGACGAGCTGGCCGAGGCGCTGTGCATCGAGGCCGGCAAGCCGATCAACGATTCGAAGGGCGAAGTGACGCGGCTGATCGACACGTTCCGCGTCGCATCCGAGGAATCGGTGCGCATCGACGGCGAGATCATCAACCTCGAGATCTCCGCGCGTGCGCAGGGCTATACGGGCTACACGAAGCGCGTGCCGGTCGGCCCGTGCTCGTTCATCTCGCCGTTCAACTTCCCGCTGAACCTCGCCGCGCACAAGGTCGCGCCCGCGCTCGCGGCCGGCTGTCCGTTCGTGCTGAAGCCCGCGAGCCGCACGCCGATCGGCGCGCTGATCATCGGCGAGGTGCTCGCGGAAACCGACCTGCCGAAGGGCGCGTTCTCGGTGCTGCCCGCGCATCGCGACGGCGCCGATCTTTTCACGACCGACGAGCGCTTCAAGCTGCTGTCGTTCACGGGCTCGCCGGCCGTCGGCTGGGCGCTGAAGGAGAAGGCCGGCAAGAAGAAAGTCGTGCTGGAACTCGGCGGCAACGCGGCCGCGATCGTCGATGCGGACCAGCGCGACCGGCTCGACTACGTGGTCGAGCGTCTCGCGTTCGGCGCGTACTACCAGTCGGGCCAGAGCTGCATCGGCGTGCAGCGGATCCTCGTGCATGCCGATCTTTACGATGCGCTGCGCGAGAAGCTGATCGCGAAGACGCGTTCGCTGAAGATGGGCGATCCGAAGGATCCGTCGACGTTCGTCGGCCCGATGATTTCCGAATCCGAATCGCGCCGGCTGTCGGGCTGGATGGACGCGGCCGTCGCGGCGGGCGCGAAGATCGTCGCGGGCGGCAAGGTCGACGGCGCGATGTTCGAGGCGACGCTGCTGGAAAACGTCGGGCACGAGCAGGACCTGTACCGCAAGGAGGCGTTCGGCCCCGTCGCGATCCTCGAGAAATTCGACCGGTTCGACGACGCGCTCGCGCGCGTGAACGACAGCGATTTCGGGCTGCAGGCCGGCGTGTTCACCGATTCGCTCACGCATGCGCAGCGCGCGTGGGACGAACTGGAGGTCGGCGGTGTCGTGATCAACGACGTGCCGTCGTTCCGCGTCGACAACATGCCGTACGGGGGCGTGAAGGATTCGGGCCTTGGCCGCGAAGGGATCCGCTACGCGATCGAGGACATGACCGAGCCGCGGCTGATGGTCGTGCGGCGCCGGTAACGCGCAGGCGGGCAGCGCGGTGCCGCGACGGCACGCGGGCCGGCGATCGTGCCGGCCCGCGTGCCGTTTTTCATCGCGGCACGCGTACCGGGCCGCGTCGGGCCCGTGCCGCGTGGCGGGCCTCCCGAACGCGCTCGACTGCGGGCATCGCATCGTGATGTAATCGCGCCAAACTGCCGACCGGGGTACGACGCCGGAAAGCGCGAATTCATTCTTCACGAGGTCGATTCATGTCTCCCGTCTCGGCATTCAAGCTGGTTCTGTTGTCATTCCTGGCGATCGTCGCGCTCGAATGCATCGCCAAGCGGCTGCGGCTGCCGCCCGCGGCCGCGCTGCTGATCGGCGGCATCGGCATCGCGTTCATCCCCGGCCTGCCGCCGATCAACCTCGATCCCGAGCTGGTGCTGCTGGTGTTCCTGCCGCCGCTGCTGATGGACGGCGCGTATTTCTCCGTGTGGGAGGAGTTCAAGCGCAACGTCGGCGGCATTCTGCTGCTCGCGATCGGCGCGGTCGTGTTCACGACGTTCGCGGTCGGCTTCGCCGTGCACTGGGTCGCGCCGGCGCTGCCGTGGGCCGCGTGCTTCGCACTCGGCGCGATCGTGTCGCCGCCCGACGCGGTCGCCGCGAAGGCCGTGCTCGAACGGGTCGCGCTGCCGCGCCGGCTGATGGTGCTGCTCGAAGGCGAGAGCCTGCTGAACGACGCGGCCGGCCTCGTGCTGTTCCGCTTCGCGGTCGCGGCCGCGCTGACCGGCGCGTTCAGCCTCGAGCACGCAGTCGTGCGCTTCGCGGAGCTCGGGCTCGGCGGCGTGGCGGTCGGCTTCGTGGTCGGCAGGCTCGTCGTGTGGTTCCTGAAGCTGCTAGACGACGACTATCTCGCGATCACCGTCGCGGTGATCGCCGGCTGGATCGCGTACATCGCGGGCGAAATGGTCGAGGTATCGGGCGTGATCGCGACCGTCACGGCCGGCATGATCATCGGCTGGCATCAGCACGAGGTGTTCTCGGCAGCCGTGCGCACGCGCGGCACCGCGTTCTGGCAGGTCATCGTGTTCCTGCTCGAAGCGATGGTGTTCGTGCTGATCGGGCTGTCGCTGCGCGGCGCGATGCACCGGCTCGGCGGCTTCGAGCAGGTGCTCGCCACGATGGTGCCGCCGGTGCTCGCGGTGCTGGCGGCAGTGATCGTGTCGCGCTTCGTGTGGATCTACGCGGTCGAGGCGCTGAAGTGGCCGGTGCGCGGCGTCGCGCGGCGCGGCGACGCGCCCGACTGGAAGGCCGCGACGATCATGAGCTGGGCAGGGATGCGCGGCGTCGTCACGCTGGCGATCGCGCTGTCGCTGCCGGAGGCGATGCCCGGCCGCGACGTGATCCTGGTCGCGTCGTTCGCGGTGATCCTCGTCACGGTGCTGCTGCAGGGTACGACGATCGGGCCGCTGATCCGGCTGCTGCGCCTGCCGCAACGCGAAGAGCGCGCCGCGCATCACCTGACCGAGCCGCAGACGTGGGCGTACGTCGAGGCCGCGCAACTCGCGGCGATCCAGCCGCTCGTACGCGACGAGAACGGCGCGGTGATCCATCCGCGCCTGCTCGAGCAATACACGTATCGCGCGGAACTGACCGAGCGGACGAAGAACGAACCCGCGTATCCGGCGGAAGTACGCGCCGCACACTACGACGTGGTGCTGGCCGCAATCAAGGCCGGGCGGGCGGAACTGTTGCGCCTGCATCGTTCGGGCCGCATCCACGACGAGATGCTGCACATGCTCGAACGCGATCTCGACCTGCAGGAAGTGTCCGCGCAGCACGCGCGCGGGTAGGCGGGCCGCACCGCCATCACGCGGGCCGGCTCCCTGCCGGCCCGATGCGCGTACAGGTCGGTCCTCGTCCGGCGCGCCGTTTTTTTCTCCCTTTGTCCGGCCGATACGATGCATTTTCATCAGGCCCCAATACGTGCCGCGATCGAGCCTTGCAGCGCATGCAAACCTCGCTTCGCCGGGCTCGCAAACGTTATCGTCTTTCGAATCCGGAAATGATCAGATTTATCTGATTGCGGCTCTTTCCGCATATTTGGCAAAACTAAACCGGAAGGAGATAGATGCTGTGTTCTAATTTCATTTAGAATCAGCCGGTTATGTTTATTGAGAGAAACAATGCAGAGGGTAATGCGGTCGCCGACGGGGGGAATCGGCGCCCGAAGCCCCGCAAGGCAGTGCCGACAGGCCAAATCGGCAGAATCAGGCGGGTTTAACAGCCGCCAATATAAGATAGCGTCCAAGTCGGATAAACAACTCCTATGAAAGAATCGATTGGAGATTCGGCGTTTGAAACTGTATTTATGAAAGAATCGAGCGGTGATAATGCCCCGGATTGTCTTGAATCGGGGCTTTCGGTCCTTCTCGTCGACGATCAACCGTTCGTCGGCGAGGTGATCCGCCGCGCGCTGCGCAGCGAACACGACATCGACCTGCACGTGTGCACCGACGCGCACCGGGCGATGACGGTCGCGCGCGACGTGAAGCCGACGGTCATCCTGCAGGATCTCGTGATGCCGGAGATCGACGGCCTCGATCTCGTTCGCGCATGGCGCGCAAACGCCGGCACCGCACGGGTGCCGATCATCGTGCTGTCCGCGAAGGAGGAGCCGATCGTCAAGCGCGAGGCGTTCATCGCCGGCGCGAACGACTATCTGGTGAAGCTCCCCGACGCGATGGAGCTGACCGCGCGGATCCGCTATCACTCGAATTCGTATCTGATGTCGCGGCAGCGCGACGAGGCGCTCGATTTCCTGTCGCACGACATGCGTTCGCCGCAGACGTCGATCCTCGCGCTGCTCGACGTCTACCGGACCGAACACGGCGACATGCCGGCGATCATGGAGCGCATCGCCGGCCATGCGCGGCGTGCGCTCGCGCTCGCCGACGGTTTCATCCACCTGACCCGCGCACAGTCCGAGCGCCGCGCGCACGAGGTCGTGAGTCTCAACGAGATCGTGCTCGATGCCGTCGACCAGCTTTGGGAGAAGGCGGCCGGGTGCGGCAGCCAGGTCGTCGCGCACGTGCCCGATACCGAGTGCGTGACGATGGGCGACCGCATGATGCTCACGCGTGCGGTCGCGAACCTGATCGACAACGGGCTGAAGTACGGCCCGGCCGGCACGGACGTGCACTGCACGCTGAGCGGCGAGGACGGTGCCTGGCTGATCGGCGTCGAGGATAGCGGCGCCGGCATCGCGCCGGAGCAGCGCACGGCCGCGACCGAGTCGTTCGTGCAGCTCGAATCCGCGCATGGCGCGGCGCGCAGCGGCTTCGGCCTCGGGCTCGCGTTCGTCCGCGCGACGGCGGCGCGGCATCGCGGCCAGATTTTGATGCGCAATACGGCGCGCGGCTTCATGGTCGCGCTTCGACTGCCGGCGCAAGCGGAGCGGTGATTTCGCGGCGCGGCCCGCCGGCGCCGCGTCGTCCGCATCCGACCACGAGGCGCTCGTGGCGCGCCGTCCGGCGCGCAGGCGGGCGTGGATTTTTTCAACGCTGATTTTAGAAAGCCCATAACGAACATGGCCACCGTGACGCCCCGCGCGACCAATGAAAGCCTGCATCCGACGATCGGCGCTGCCCGGCTGACGCTCGGCAATCGCATCCTGCTCAGCTTCGGCGTGCTGTTCGTGCTGATGCTGGTGACAGCCGGCGTGTCGTACGAGCGCCTGCGCGCGATCAACAGCGAAGCCGTCAGCATCGAGCGCGACTCGCTGCCCGGCGTCTACCTCGCGTCGTCGCTGCGCGGCTCGGTGAACGAATCGTTCATGCTGCTGCAGCAGGCAACGTTCGTCGACACCGATCCCGAAGCCGTGCAGCACGATCTCGCGAAAATTTCCGACGCGCTGAAGGAAGTCGAGTCGCTGTCGGTCGAATACCAGAACACGACGTTCCGCGACGACGACCGTCAGCGCTTCGCGACGTTTCGCGGCTCCTACGACCGCTACCTGCCGCTGCTGAACGAAGCCGTGCAGAAACACCGCATGTCGCGCGACGAGGCCGTTGCCGCGTACGCGAAGGTGCAGCCCGGGTGGGGCGAGGTCGTGCGCAATGCGAACGTCCTGGTACAGGAGAACCGCAAGTTCGCCGACCAGTCCGCGAAGCTGATCCGCGAATCCGTGCAGGATACCGAGGTCGTGCTCGCGACCGCGCTGGCGATCATGCTGCTGTCCGCGCTCGGGCTCGGCTACGTGCTGTACCGTTCGGTCACCGTGCCGATGGCGCGGCTCGTCGAGGTGCACGACGTGATGCGCACCGGCAACCTGACGCGCCGCCTCGACCTGCGCCGCCGCGACGAATTCGGCACGCTCGAGACGGGCTTCAACCGGATGGCCGACGAGCTGACCGAGCTCGTCTCGCGCGCGCAGCAGTCGTCGCTGCAGGTGACGACGTCGGTTGCCGAGATCGCGGCGACGTCGCGCGAGCAGCAGGCGACCGCGAACGAAACCGCGGCGACGACGACCGAGATCGGCGCGACCTCGCGCGAGATTTTCGCGACGTCGCGCGACCTGCTGCGCACGATGAACGAGGTGGCCGGCGTGGCCGAGCAGTCGGCGACGCTCGCGGGCGTGAGCCAGAGCGGGCTCACGCGGATGGGCGAGACGATGCGCAGCGTGATGGACGCGGCCGGTTCGGTGAACGCGAAACTCGCGATCCTCAACGAGAAGGCGCTGAACATCAACCAGGTGGTCGCGACGATCACCAAGGTGGCCGACCAGACCAACCTGCTGTCGCTGAACGCGGCGATCGAGGCCGAGAAGGCCGGCGAATACGGCCGCGGCTTCGCGGTCGTCGCGACCGAGATCCGCCGCCTCGCCGACCAGACGGCCGTCGCGACCTACGACATCGAGCAGACGGTGAAGGAAATCCAGTCGGCCGTGTCGGCGGGCGTGATGGGGATGGACAAGTTCTCCGAGGAAGTGCGTCGCGGGATGCTCGACGTGCAGCAGGTCGGCGGGCAGTTGTCGCAGATCATCGCCGAGGTGCAGACGCTCGCGCCGCGTTTCCAGATGGTCAACGAAGGGATGCAGACGCAGGCGAACGGCGCCGAGCAGATCACGCAGGCGCTGTCGCAGCTGTCGGAAGCCGCGCAGCAGACCGCCGAGTCGCTGCGCCAGTCGTCGCAGGCGATCGACGACCTGACGCTCGTCGCGAACCAGTTGCGCACCAGCGTGTCGCGCTTCAAGGTCGACGCGTGACGCGCGCCGACCTGCAGAACGGCGCACACGCGCTGTTCCTGATGTTCGAGCTCGACGGCGAGCGCTATGCGCTCGACGCGGCCGGCATCGAAGAGGTGCTGCCGCTCGCGATCACGAATGCCGTGCCCGGTGCACCCGAATGGATCGCCGGGCTGCTGATGCGCGGCGGCCAGCCGGTGCCGGTGATCGACGTGCCGATGCTCGCGCTCGGGCGGCGTGCGCATGCGCTGCGCTCGACGCGGCTCGTGATGGTGCGCTATCGCGCGGGCCACGCGGACGGCGAGCGTGTGATCGGCCTGATCGTCGAGCGCGCGACGCAGACGATGCGGATCGATCGTGCGGCGTTCCGCGCGAGCGGCATTTCGACCGCGCGCACGCGCTGGCTCGGGCTCGTCGCGAACACGCCCGACGGCGTCGTGCAGCAGGTGTCGGTAGCCGACCTGATCGACGACGTTGCGCGCCTGTATCTGTTCGACGGCCTGCCGCGCCACGGGAAGGAGTCCGCATGAAAGAGTCCGAATCGCGATTTCGCGGCTGGCTGCTGCGCGAGACCGGCATCGACCCCGATTCGCTCGGCAACGATTTTCTGATCCGTGCGCTGACGGAGCGCGTGCACGCGCTGCAGGCGGACGGCGAGCGCCTGCCGTCGGCGGCGCGGCCGCCCGTGACGCAGGACGCGCTCGATGCGTACTGGCAGCAGCTCAACGCGTCGGCCGACGAGCGGCGTGCGCTGATCGAGCTGTTCGTCGTGCCCGAGACGTGGTTCTTCCGCGACCGCGAGGCCTTCGCGACGCTCGCGCGGCTCGCGGCCGAACGGCTCGCCGCGACGCCCGGGCGCGTGATCCGCGTGCTGAGCGCGCCGTGCTCGACGGGCGAGGAGCCGTATTCGGCGGCGATGGCGCTGCTCGACGCGGGGCTCGAACCGGCCAGCTTCACGATCGACGCGATCGACCTCAGCGCGCGCGCGATCGAGCAGGCGCGGCATGGCTGCTACGGGCGCAACGCGTTTCGCGGCACCGCGACGGAATTTCGCGCGCGCTACTTCACGCCGGCCGCCGACGGCTGGCTGCTCGACGAGCGCGTGCGCGCGTGCGTGCAGTTCCGTCACGCGAACCTCGTCGAACCGATCGCCGATACGGGCATTCGCTACGATTTCGTGTTCTGCCGCAACGTGCTGATCTACTTCGACCGCGACGCGCAGGATCGCGTGATCCGCTCGCTCGACGCGTGCCTCGCCGACGACGGCATGCTGTTCGTCGGGCCGGCCGAAACGGGCGTCGCGATGCGGCACGGGATGCGCTCGGCGCGCGTGCCGCTCGCGTTCGCATTTCATCGCGAGTCTGCCGGTGCGACGGCGAGCGCGGCCCGGGCTGCGGCGCCGCTGTCCGCGGTGGCGGCGGTCCGGCGCACGGAGCGCTTTACCGTTGCGCCGCTCGTGGCGACGCGCCCGGTGCTGGCCGTCGCGCCGCCGGCCTGGCTC